>JBAPWO010000070.1:0-2339 GCA_049283735.1 Candidatus Dormiibacterota bacterium | reverse complement strand
TGGATTCGTGGTGGCCCCTGATGGCAGCCGAGCCGGATTGGCGTGGGAATCGGAGACGCCGTTCTATGTGACTGAGGTGCTACCGCCAGACGGACACCGGTGGGGCGTCTGGGGAGTCGGCGTTCCGCTGCCGCTCAAGACCGAAACCGACGCTCGCGCCTATTTGGAGGCGTTGTTGCCCGAACTCCGCTCGCGCTGGGAGCGATGGCGAGCGTCCGGGGCGACTGAGAGCGGACCGGGCCGATAGCGGGCTTCCGAGGGACGAGCGTGCCGCACAGGCGAGCATCCGCCAATGCCCCTAGGCTGCCCGTCGCGAGAGGATCGCGACAAGATAGTCTCCGAACATGACGTTTGATCCGCTGGCTGCGGTTGGACTGGTACTGCTCAGTGCGACTGACGGGCGGGAGGCGATCGGCGGAACGTGCTTTCTATTTCGTCAAGACCATGTCGCGTTGACGGCAGCGCACTGCCTTCCGAAGGAAGCCGCCACGGTTCGTATGCTTTTTCCCCGCAGCTCCGATGGTCCTCGGTTGGTCGAACGTGTTGAGCGACACCCTCAAGCCGATCTCGCGGCCGCCTTTATGGAGACGCCCCCGAACGATTCGGGAGAGGGATATCCGGAGCGTGCGTTTTGGCATGAGGTCGCCAACTGGGGATTGGGCGAGGAGTTCTTCGCTTACGGCTTTCCGGTAGAGGGCCCGAATCCCGACATCGTGGGTCGGGCGCCGGTGCCGCGGCTATTTGTTGGGCACTACCAGCGTTTCTTTGACTACTCCAGTCACGCGGGCTACACCAACCTAGCTGGGGAAATGAGCATCCCAGCGCCTACCGGAATGAGCGGAGGACCGCTGTTCCGCGCCGGAGCGCCGCAGATGGTTACGGGGATTGCAACAGCGAATGTCGAGTCCTATGCGGTGACTGATTCGCTGGAGGAGGTAGACGCGGGGGGCAACGTGTCTCGCATTGAGAGTAGACGTGTGATTTCTTATGGTCTCGCACTCATGCTTAGCGCCGTTAGCGGCTGGCTTGACGAAACGATTCCCGACCGACCGGGCACCGCATATGCGCCGCGCCCGACTTGACGTCACGACGCGCTTGAAGGATTTCTTCTTCGGTACCCCTTGAACTGGCTCCGCGAGCGTCGCGCAGGCGAGCATCCGGGAATGTCCTTGACGGTCCACTCAGCGGTCACCGTTTCCATTCGCACGGCACAGGTTGTGGTCGCAGGCGACGGCCCGGCTTGGCTACGCCAACGAACTTTGCGACCGAGCGCGAGCAACATCCCATCTGTTGATCCGACGAACCCCGGCCAGTCGACTCATCGAGTCATGGCAAGGAAAAGTGAAAGGTCCAGGGACCTGAAACCTGATCCTGCCTGATGGGAGTTGAGGTATCCGCGCCCCAAATCCAGTCGACGGTTAGGGTCCATTCGCCGTGATGGCCGACGAAATCGCCTGACCAGGTCGTCACGTGTTCCCCCCGGGCATTCACGAAGAAGGTCCCGGTTGTGACCAGGTCGGCGGGGTCGCTCGGAGGTTGGAGGGTGCGGGAGTCCCACCCTGTGCCGGATATGTGGGCTTGGGCGTTCCAGTCGTCGGCGCTGATCCCCGCGGTCGCCGCAAATCGCAGGTAGGCGCGTGTTTCCGACGGAGTTATCACCACCCGCTCCAGAGTGACCGGCACGCCTTTCACCACCGATGTCCTGGCAATGGTCGCGACCCGTCCTGGCGCGACGGGCAGACTGAAGCTGAAGGTGAATGGCCCGGCAGTCAGCGCAGCGCCGTTGAGCGTCTCCGCTGCGGCGCGGACATTCAAAAATGTGAGTCGAAGACTCACAGTGGCGATGCCGGAGCGCAGCGACTCGGCATCGAACGTCACGAGCCCAGCGCTGACGTGCGGAGTGTCCCCGTTGAGCCCTTGGCCGTCGATCAGGGGGAGCGTGAGCCCTTGCGCATCAGCCAAGCCGATCTTGCCATCAATGCCACTGGTCGAGTTGGCGAAACCCGACGGCACTTGGATCGTGTAGGCGACGAGGACACGGTTCGCGTCCGCGTAGCCGCGCTCAAGTGTCACAGTGACGCCGTGCGCCGTCTGCGACTGGCCGATGGTGCGCATAGGGAGAGATGTCGCCCCCTGCTCGGTTGTGAGCAAACGGCTGACGAGAGGTACCACGGCATAGGCAACGCCGCCTAGGACCAGCGCCAGTGCCACGGCTGTACCGAGCGCCCCAACGCCTAAACGGAAACGGCGATGGCGAGGCGTACGAGAGTTCAGAGGAGCCTTTGCGCTCCCGGCGTCACGGAGAGCCGCATCAAGCGTCGTCCTAAGCACTGTGGGAG
>JBAPWO010000069.1:0-21570 GCA_049283735.1 Candidatus Dormiibacterota bacterium | reverse complement strand
CGGACATCGAGCTGCCCGACGATCTCAAGCCAAGCAACTCCCACGTCGCGCTCAATGTGATCACCGACCCCGACGGCATCGAGCTCAAGATCCTGCGCGACAACATGCCGTTCGGTCGCGTCGGTGTCGGCGAGTTCGGCACCTATTACATCGCTTATGCGAGCACACCGCAGATCACCGAGCGGATGCTGACCAACATGTTCATCGGCGACCCGCCGGGCAACTACGATCGAATCCTCGACTTCTCCACCGCGGTCACCGGCACGCTGTTCTTCGTCCCATCGCAGGATTTCCTCGACAGCCTGCCGGCCCCTCCCGTGGGGATGCAATAGAACCGCACACGCGATTCTGGTTCACGCGCAGCTCGCGTCTGACCTGGCGCGCCACGACAGTCTCGCGCGGTGTGGCCGTCTACCGAATCCGCACGTGATGGCGATCGAGTTCCGACACAGTGCGCACCCCCAGGAGCTGCATGGTTCGGCGCATCTCGCGAGTGAGGATGGTGGTGGCCCGTTCGACGCCGCGTTCGCCGCCGGCCATGAGCCCATACAGGTAGGCGCGGCCGACAAGCACGGTCCGCGCACCGAGCGCCACCGCCGCCACTATGTCGGCGCCGCTCATCACGCCGGTATCCACCCAGACCTCGGTTCGATCCGCAATGGCATCGACGACCTCGGCGACGAGCCCCAGGGGAACCGGCGCGCGGTCCAGCTGCCGGCCGCCGTGGTTGGACAGCACGATCGCCTCGACGCCTGCGTCCGCCATGCGCCGTGCGTCGTCCAGCGACTGAATGCCCTTGACGATGAGGGGCCCCCGCCAGCAGGACCGCACCCACTCGAGGTCCTGCATGGTCATGGTGGGATCGAACAGCTCATCGATGAGCTCGGCGATGGTGCGATGCCATCCACTCAGCGACGCGAACGTCAGCGGCGCGGTGGTGAGGAGGTTCGCCCACCACGCCGGGTGCGTGGCGATATCGGCCACCGTCCTGACCGTGAGTGTCGGTGGTATCGAGAAGCCGTTGCGGGCGTCGCGGAGGCGGTTCCCTGCGACGGGGACGTCGACCGTCAATATCAGCGCTTCGAAGCCGGCCTCACTGGCACGCATCATCAACCTCTCTCCGGCGCCGCGGTCCTTCCACACGTACAGTTGAAACCACTTGCGCGCCCGGGGTGCTGCGGCCGCCACATCTTCAATCGACGTGGTCCCCATCGTGGAAAGCGCATAGGGGATGCCGTGCCGCTCGGCGACTCGAGCGACCGCACACTCGCCCTCGTGGTGCATCAGTCGCGTAAAGCCGGTGGGGGCGAACGCGAATGGAAAGGCTGATGTGCGACCGAGCACCTTGGTGCTGGTGTCAACGCCGGACACGTCGTGGAGCACTGATGGCGAAAACTCCAGCGTCTGGAACATCCGGCGAGCGCGCAGAAGACTGAGCTCCCCTTCCGCCGCACCATCGGTGTAATCGAACACTGCGCGCGGGACGCGACCCCGCGCCACGGTGCGCAGGTCGGCAATCGTCATCGCCCTGGCGAGTCGACGGCTCGTCGCATTGCGTTCGACGGGTCGCGTGCGCAACAGCGGCTTGATCTCAGACCATTTCGGAAGCTGGCGCTTGGGCATCTGCTGGTCGGTATTCTGATGTATGGCCAATCGGACGTCCCCGGCGATCCTCACCCACCGTTCGATACGGCGAGCCCGCAGCTGATGACCTCGCCGCGCGGCTCCAAGGTTCCGCCGAGCATGCCGCTTCCTCATTGGTCGTGATTGGTCGTGGGGCGGCTTGGAGCACAACATCCCCAGCCAAAGGTAGCCGGGTGGTGGTTGACGAGGTGGTGGTCGTGACGGCTCTGATCAAGCCGTATGTCGAGACCCACCCCCATCGGGGTTGTGTGGCTGCTCGCTGCTGGAGAAGCACTGGGCGTGAGTGCTACGATTGACGCGAAGGGAGCAGACCTTGCAATGAAGTCATTTGCCTCGGGACGCGATGCTCGAGACGAGCAGAGCGTTTCTCTGATCGGGAGAGCCCATCGCCGGCAGGTTCGACCGAGCCGCAGCCTCCAGCCCCTGTGGAAACCGTCCACCGACTCGAGCCGCGTTGACGATGGACCAAGCTGGAGCCTCCCGCCACTCTGGGAAGCCCCACTCGGCGGTGAGGGCGATTTCTTGGGTGTTCGGGCTACGCCGGCTGGTCTTCCAGCGTATAAACGCGCATGGCAACAGCCGGCACTCTTTTAGCTGCTCGCGCGTCGGCCGACCGCGGCACGCAGTACGCTCACTGATATGACGTATTGGTGGGAGGCATCTACCGTCGGTGCCGCGGTGCTCGTGAGCGCCTTGATCGGCATCTTCATCGGCGTGCGGATTGCGCGACGAGAAGCCGGTGGCTGGGCCGAACCGGCGGTCTCGACGCGTCATCTTGAGCGTCGGGCGGTTGCGTACCTCGAGGTATCGATGGGCTGGCACGCGTACTTCGAGTCGGTCCGACCCCTCGCCTTCCCGGCGGAAGGATTCCTTTCCGACCAGCCCCGGGACCTCGCGGGCGTCATCCGCTCGCGGGCCCAACTCGCACAGTTCGGCACCTTATCGGCGCAGCAACTCCACGACGATGCCCTCGAGGCCGCAGTCGCGCTCATCAATGTTTTGCGATTGCTGCCGCCGACACCGGGCTCGGGCGAGCCCGACCTGAGCGCAGGACGCGACGCCCTGCGAGCCGCGCTCCGAGAGCTTGCCACGAAGGTGGACCAGCTCGAACGCCAGATGCGCTGGGAGCTTCAGCCTGGGCCGGCGCCGCCGGAGCACCAGATCGAGGCCATCGGCCGGGCCGGCGCCGCGCGCCGTCAGGGCACCCCAGCTCGGAGTGGGACAAAGCCGCTTCGCTAGGGCTCGTAAGGCTCCCCAGCTACGCCTGGGTCATCGACTGCTCGGCTGCCGCTTTCAGGCCATCGAGGACCGGGCCCCAGTTCTGCTCCGCCATGGTGTTCGCTGCTTCCTGGCTGGGATTGTTGTCCTGCTCGAGTGTGAGGATCGTCTCCTTCCCGTGCTCGGCAAGCGCGTACGTCACCGTGTGGTAATTCTCAGGCTTGTCCTCGCTGCCACCCATCGGGCTCCAGTGCGTGACCTTGAGCAGCTTCTTCGGTTCCACCGCGACGACGGTTCCCTTGTCCTCGTAGGTCTTCCCCTGCCATTCGCCCTTCCAGGTGATCGGGCTGCCCACAGACCAGTCGGTCTGCAGATTGGTGCCGTGCATGTACTGGCGGACGATGGCCGGATCGGTCAGCGCACGCCAGACCACATCCGGTGGAGCGTTGACGGTGATTCGTTTCTTGGCGACGAAATTCGCGGTCACAGCTTGCGTCCTCCATGGTCGGCCAGGAATCGGTTCGCAGGGAAGTCTGTATCGGTACCTTATGCAGGTTGGACCCCATCCGGCGCTCCAATCACGGCCCGCCGCAAGCCATGCCGCGGTTTCGTGCTGATGGTCTACCGTAGTGCGACCCGAGTTGCGGATGCGTCGCCCCGCCTCCAGGGCTCAGGGGGCTGCTCGTGACGTTCCGCCTATGCAGCCGTGATGCGGCGTCTATTCCGATGCACCCGGCCGCCTCCCACACTGAGAGCGAATGTCGTCGCTGCGCGTCAGGAACGGGGTTGGTGCGATCACCGGATCAGCGCCTGCGATGGTGGCGGCCTGAGTACAGGCGGCACGGTCGGAAAGCCTCACGGTCAGAACCGGATTCTGGGTGCTCTTCCCCCTGCGGAGCGAGCGATGGTGTTGGAGGCGACACACACCGTAACCCTCGACGTGAGAGTGGTGCTGTTCGAGCCAGGCGACACCGTCGATGCGGTCTACTTCCCCACGGACGGGGTCATCTCATTGGTGACCCCGCTGCACGATGGTGCCATCGTCGAGGTGGCCACCGTCGGCAATGAGGGGATCGTCGGGATTCCCCTGGTGCCATTCGGAGGCCTCGCCGTGCGTGCCATCACCCAGGTCGCGGGGTATGGCCTTCGGCTCGACGCAGCGGCGTTCCTGGAGTGGAACGAGCGCAGCCACGCCTTCCGGACGCTGGTCGACCGGTACACGCAGGCGCTGTTCGGACAGATCGCACAGGCGGCCGCATGTAACCGATTGCACTCCAGCGAGGAGCGCCTGAGCCGCTGGCTGCTCATGAGCCAGGATCGCGTCGGATCGAATAACTTCATGATCACCCAGGAATTCCTCGGGCAGATGCTGGGGGCCCGGCGCTCGACGGTTTCCGTGTCGGCCGGCATCCTCCAGCGAGCCGGGCTCATCAGGTACAAGCGCGGACACGTCACGATCGTCGATCGCGAAGGGCTCGAGGCGGTGTCCT
Source organism: Candidatus Dormiibacterota bacterium (assembly GCA_049283735.1). Taxonomy (GTDB): domain Bacteria; phylum Chloroflexota; class Dormibacteria; order Aeolococcales; family Aeolococcaceae; genus Palsa-851. The sequence continues at coordinate 17,218 of JBAPWO010000069.1, read as the reverse complement.
GCGAGTGCTATGCGGTGATCAAGGGAGAGTTGGACCGGGTATCGGACTCATAGGCCGTCAAGAGCGGCTGCGAGGCGGAAGTCGCGCGCCGTGACGCCGCCGACATCGTGGCTCGACAGCTGCACGTTGACCCTCCCCCATCCGACGAACAGGTCAGGGTGATGGTTCTGAGCCTCGGCAACGACTGTCAAGCGATCGACGAACTCCACCGCGGCGACGAAGTCCGGGAATGTGTATGACTTGACGAGCTTGCCGTCTTCGAGCGTCCAGCCTGAGAGTGCCTGCAGGCGTTTGGCAAGGTCATCCGGGTCGAGAACGCCAGGGGTCGGAGCTGATTCGCTCATGTTCAGGAACTGGCCTCAATGTCGCTTCGACGGTCCGCCACATGCGGACGCTGGGCGCCGCCGGTGAGGTCGACGTCTTGATCCGCGGCTACAGCATCCTGGAGCGAGTGCAAGGTGTCGTGGAGCGCTTCGACGAGTTGCCTCAGATCTCGCCTGGGGAGGGAGGTCAGCACCGGGTTCGCCTCAGTCTGTGGCCAGGCAACTCCGGAGAGTCGAGGATCCCAGGCTCCGGCCCATGATGGCGCGTCCGTGCCTCGCTCCCAGACTTCCGGCGGATCGGCGGTGCGCAGGTTGAACCGGTAACGGTTTCCAGACGAGTCGCCACAGTACGCGACGAGGTTGGCCGCAACGTCGTCAGCGACGACCGCCATGCCCGGGTCGAGGAACCCGTCGGTATTCCCAACGAAGAGCATGTTCCGAAATGGACCGGGTTCGAAAATGTCGCCTGACGCCAGATGGAGGGTTCCTGAGAAGCCCTTGGCCTCCTCTCCACTCGAGCGGTACAGGCCGCCACTTGCGCGCATCCAGACGACGAAGTTCAGCGCGGACCCGTTGCCGACGTTGCGTACCCGGACAGCCGCCCACGGTTGCTCGCGAATCCCCATGGGTGGCTCGTCGATCAGGACGAGCAGTGGCTGTATCGCTGCGGCGCGATCCCGGTGCGTCGCCTCAGCGAGTGCTCGCGCCGCTTCCGCCTGCTGACTGGTCGTTTCCAGCAGAGCCAGGTTGTGCTCGATGAGCCGCCGGATTTCGGCTCTCAGGGCGCGGTTGCGCCGCGCCAGCCAAATGATCGCCACCGCCATGGCGATGATGGCGAGCCCGACAACGGTTGCCGCGGTCGCCTCGATGATCGGTGTCCAGTCCATGACCGCAGTGAGCGCTCCGTTGATCGCAGTTCAGCAGGCCGGCGACAATGCTCCAGGGGCATGCGCTCCCTGGCCGCTCGAAATGACGCCACCGGCACCACGAATCTGCGGACGCACCGCTTCTCCACCCCTAAACTCGAGTCGAACCCCCGCGACTATCAACAACCCTACACACTGCGGGAGCGGATCGCAATCGAAGCGATCGACGAGCAGGTCATATCCACGCCAGTGGGCACCGCCCGGCTGAATTGGTACCGGGCGCCCCCCCTTCGCGGCAGGAGCCGGTCAGCACCTGGCTGAGCAAGAGCCGGTTACGAGAGCGACGCCGATTGACCGGCGCCAGATGCACTCACTGAATCCTGGCTCTGGCGTGCGAACGCGGTCGCGAGGCCTGCGACCAGCCGGTCGAAACTGCGATCGATGTCGACCGGCAACCCGAAACCACCTCCGGCCTCCAGGGTCACAAAACCGTGCAACGCCGATCGCAGGGCGCGGATGGCGTCGATGGCTTCGTCGTCGCGCAGGTCGTAGCCGGCCATGACGTCAAGCGCTACGCGCACCACGTTGGCGGACGCAATCTCGTCATCGACGTCTCCCAGCACCGGTACGCGTTGGACCGCGGCGTAGCGCCCGGGATGTTCCATGGCCCACACGCGGTATGCCCGCGACATCGAGGCGACGGCATCGCCGCGAGCACGGCCGACTGAGGCCCGTTCGAGAACCCCGGCGAGCTCATCCTTGGCCCGCATCGCGATCCCGCGTCGGAGTCCGTCGAGGCCGGCGATGTGCTTGTACAGCGACGGCTGGCGGACCCCCAGCCGATCGGCCAGCGCTGCGATCGTCAGGTTCGTCCACCCCACCTCGTCGGCGATCCGCTCGCCCTCCTCGACGACACGGCTCTGGGTGAGCCCCGCTCTAGGCATGCTCGCGCAGGGAGGTGAGAAAGCGGAGCACAGCGGTCGTGGTGACTTCGGGCTGCTGCGACTGAGGGTAATGCCCGGCCTCGGAGACGATGACGGCCTCGCCATGGAGCACCTCGGCGATCCAGGCTGCTTCGGCCTTCGGGTCGGGAAAATCCGGATCCCGGTCGCCCATCAGCACCAGGGTTGGGGCCGAGACGTCGCTGAGTCGCGCCTCAGCCGGATCATGGCTCGCGTGGGTCGTGCGCGAGAAGGCTTTGGCATATCCCGGGCGACGCAGGCTCGCCACCACCCGATCCCGATAGGCCTCAAAATCGTTGGGTCGCCGGCCGGCGTAGAGCCGCGGCATGTAGGACTTCCATACCGTGGCCGCCCAGAGCGGAGCCATCGCCACGCGAAGGAGCAGCCGCTGCATCGCGTTCGTCCGTGCGTTGCGGACGAATGGGCCGACCAGAACGAGGCCGCTCACGAGCTCCGGTCGCTCCGCGGCCATGATGACCCCCGCCGCCGCGCCCATGGAATTTCCGACGATGACCGCGGGGCCACCGAGCTCCTCGATCAGAGCGACGACGTCGGCAGCGGTCTCGGGATCGCCGTAGGTTGGGAACGTGCTGTCGCTATCGCCCTGGCCACGGAGGTCGGTGACGGCGACTCGGTAGCCGGCGTCACGAAGAGCCGGGGCGACGAATCGATACGTGGCACGGAGATCGCCCATGCCGGGTACGAGTACCACCAGAGGACCGTCGCCTCCGACGGCATAGGCGACCCGTCCGTCGGGTCGGGCGAGATAGCTGCTTGCCTCGCTGCGGGTGGCGGAATCTGTTTCCATGGTGGCTACTGTACTTAGCTTTGTAGCTAATGTCAATAGCCGTTTAGGGCGGGTTGCCAGGCCGATCACATCCCCGGCGCGCGCGTACTGGATCGTCAGCTGCCAAGCAGGTTCGTCCCCCAACGGGCGATGCTTGTCAATGCCTAGTGGCGGCTGCTACGCTTTTTGTGAGTAGGGTTCTCGGGGACTTCCGTTTCAAGGGGACAGGATCATGTGGGCACGCTCCTATAAGAAACGTGGGTTTGCTCTGCTCCGTGTCGGGGCTGTCCTCATGGCGGTCGTCGCCTGGGGGCTGGGTGCACAGAACGGTGCTCTAGCCGCCAACACCCCTGCCTACACGCTCGCCAACGTGGGCGCCTACGGTGGCGAGCCGTCGATCGCCTCCGACGGTCTCGGCGAGCTCTACGACACCACCCCCAGCGGCGGAACGATCTTCTACCGCTCGAGCAACGGCGGTCTCACCTGGACCCAGGGCACAACCGCCGATCCGTCGAGCGGTGATGACTGCCTGGCCACGGACCAGTCGAACGCGGTCTACCTCTGCAACCTGGCCGGTAGCCAGGGGGCTGCTCCGCTGCAGGCCGATTCCTGGAAGTCGTTGAATCAAGGCAACACCTGGACACACGGCGCAGGCGCGATCCCTCAGTGCGCCACGAGCTGTTCGGCCTTCGGCGTCGACCGGGACTGGGAAGCAGCCTCGATTCCAGCGGGTGGGACGACCAGCAGCGCCGAGGTCGTGCTGATGTACCACGACTTCTACGGCCCCAGCCAGATCTGGGTGAACATCTCCCACGATGGCGGTGCCACCTTCGGCGCACCCCAGGAAGTGCTCGCCAGCCCGGCGGTGACCACCGGCGCGGTCACCGGGACCCTGGTCGCTCAGGGCTACACCTTCTGCAACACGGTCCCGGCCGGCGTGCAGATCGTCAAGCCCGGGCTACCCCATGCCGGGCGCATCTACGTCGCATGGATCGCCGCTGATCTGGCCCAGAACGCCACCGGCTGCAACGTCAGCATGCTTCAGTCGTTCCACACGCTCTGGGTGTCCTATTCGGACGACAACGGCCTGACCTGGACTCCGCAGCAGGCGTTCGACGCCGGCATCGGCCACGACGCCTCGACCCCCTTTGTGGGCTTCACGGTGGACGATCGCGGGAACCCGTACTTCGGGTTCGCGGAGAATCTCAACTCCAACCCGGCCACATGCTCGGCGGAGTCCACCGCGGGCACGGTGCAATCGGACACGTCCTGCGAGTACGACATGTACGTCGTGTGGTCGAGCACGGGGGGGACCACCTGGGACGGCGGCGGAGGGGTGATCCCAGGCAGCGCGGCCAAGCCCTACCGCGTCAACTCGCTGCGCGAGACTGGCACGCACTTCTTCCCTGCCATCGCCGCCGGTGACCCGGGCCATGTCGACGTTGCGTATCTCCGAACTCCGGAGATCCTCCCGACCGACGCCTTCGGAAAAGCCGATCCGGGCGGGTGCGCGGGGCCAGGGCCGGCGAATGGCAATCCCACAACCTACCCGCCGACCTGCAGCTGGAACCTGTACGGCGCGCAGTCACTGAATCTCACGCTGAGCACGGCAAAGGCGACGTGGGCAACCACCCAGCTCACGACGACGCCGATGCACGTGGGCGACATCTGCAACCTCGGCATCGCCTGCGTCGCGCCGAGCTCCAACCGCAACCTGCTCGACTTCATCAGCGAGACGGTCGACCCCAAGGGTTGCGGTCACATCGCGTACGCCGATGACAACACGGTGAACAAGCTGCGCGCTGCCAATCAGACCGCGGGCCCGTGCCTCATCGGCAAGAACCACGCGGTGAGCACGACGGTCGCGGCAGTCGGGCTGGGGCTGCTGGTACCGGCGGTATCGCCCGTGGCCTGGCTGCGCCGGCGAGCGCGAACTCGAGGTATCCCAGGCAAAGACTGATTCATCCGCGAACGAATGGGCTCGGAGGACCGTTTGATGACATCCAGAGGATCTCGGCGGGTATCTGGCAAGCGCGGAGTCATCGCGTTGGCGGTGACGGGGCTGATCGGCATCTGGGTAGCGGGAATCGGCTCGGCGCCTCGCGTCGTCGCCAAGAGTTCGACACCGATCGGCTTTGCCACTCCGATGGTCATGGACCCGATCCACGCCGTCGGAGAGCCGACGATCGTGCACAGCCCGGCGTCGGACAACACCGTGTACGCGAGCGGCCCCTGGGGAACCGGGACGCAGCGGAGCGTGTGGGACGCGTCAGCCGATGGTGGCGAGACCTTCCGGCTGGTGCAGCAATGTGCACCCGAATCCGGTGAGGTGGCAACCGAATGTGTTGCCCCCACATCAGTGTCGGGCACTGCCAACCCGCCTGGCGGGGGTGACACCGACCAGAGACTCGACCACACCGGCAAGGACTATTTCGTCGATCTGTGGGCGCTGGCCTGCGATCGCGTCGCCACCACCACCGACCACGGTGCGACCGCGCTGCAGAACGCATACGGATGCAACAGCCCTTCGGCCAATCCGACGACCCGTCCTGACGGCTCCGACCGCCCCTGGCTTGCGGTCTTTGACCCGGCGCTCACCGGGGTCACCAGCACAGCCCCGGATCGCGCACTGGCGCCGCTGACATATATGGAATACAACAACCTCCAGACCACCCAGGCCAATCCGGCGTACTGGATCAAGAGCACCGACGGTGTGAACTACGCACCCGCCAACAGCGACAACGGCAACTTCGGTTCGGACGGGTACCCGGCGGTGGATCAGGTCACCGGCGACGTCTTCGAAGCGTCAGGTTGTGCCAGCAGCACCGCGATCTGCCTCAACATCGGCACGCCGGTCGACTCGGGCGGCAATCTCTGCTTCCTCGACGACCCCGCTGCCATCACGATCGGCGGCACCGCTCAGACCTGCCCCGTGGGCACCGGATTGATCACCATAGCGAGCGGCCTCGTCGGCGATCCGGATCTCCTCTTCCCGGTGGCGTCGATGGACTCGGGCCGCAATCTCCACGTCACGTATGCGGTCAGCGGTTCGGTGAGCGGCAGCACCAGCACATATCAGGTGTTCACCACCGTCGCCAGCGCAGCCACCGGCTGGAAGCAGTGGGCGAAGCCGGTCCAGGTGAGCGTGGCTCCGTCGAACGTCAATGTCTTCCCTTGGATGGTGGCGGGCGGCCCGGGTCGATCCGACTCGGTGTGGTACGGGACAAGCTCGTTCATCGACCCCAGCACCAACGGCGGCCAGGCGTGGAACGTCTACATGTCGCAGGTGGTGTGGCCGGTCAACGCGTCGGGCGGCGTGACCCTGGCCGCGCCGAGCGTGAGCATGGTCAAGGTGTCACCGCACCCGATGCACTACAACAGCATCTGTCTGCTGGGGACGGGTTGCATCACCGCGCAGGGTGACCGCAACCTCGCCGACTTCTTCTCCGTAACCCTCGATCACAACGGCGCCGCCCAGGTTGAGTACGACGACACATCGAACGGGCTGATCCAGCCGGGCTTCACTCCCACCAGCGGACTGGCCGACCATCCCGGTGCGCCGGTGGTGACCATCGCGCAGCAGAACTCCGGACTCGGTCTCTTCGGCAAGGCGGTGGCGGGACTGGCGAATGAGCCCGGCAGCGCACCCGTCTCAGGGATGAGCGACCGGAGTGGCGACGCGCTGTACCCGGTCATCGGGGGCGCGAACGTGGCGGGGCTGGACCTCACCGGCAACGCTCTCAAGCTCTCCTCGAAAACGGGGGTCCTCACGGTGACCATGAAGGTGGCAAACGTCAGCGCAAGCGGCGTGGCGAGCGCGTCAACTGCGGTCACCGGAGCGGCATTCCTGCAATACGTGACCCGCTGGCAGATGGGCAACACCATCTACTACGCGATGATGGAAACCAGCCCGGCCCTCGCGGCTGCCGGAACCTACGAGTTCTATGCAGGGCAGGCACAGAGCATCGATCTCTGCTCGGTTTCGGCGTGCGATCCGCACGTGATCTATTACCCCGAGGCGCCCGCGACCGGAGCCAACAACGCGACCGGTAGCGTGAGCTGCCCCGCCATACCGTCGGCGAGCACGCCATGCACGGTCACGATCAGCGTGGCCGGGGCGGATGTGGGCAGCCCGACAACATCGAACCTGCTCGAAGAGGTCGGCTCCTACGCGTTTGGCGCCGCACGCCTCCAGGCCGCGGTGACCAATGCGATGGCCGAAGCTGACCTGCTGCCCCTCGAGGTTGACGGCATGTGCTGCTTCAACTTCCGCTGATCGATCGGTGAACAACAAGGAGTACCCCGTGTTCAAGCACCGGCATCTTGGCCGCACATTGTTCGTCGTCGCTGCCGGATTGGTGGTCGGGTTCGCAATCTCGCCGTCCTCACGGGTCGGCGCCTCGGGACCCTACGGCGGGGCGGCACGCAACGGGTTCGCCGCGCCTGTGGCGATTCCGTCCTCCGCGGGGTTGGGCGAGCCGACCATCGTCCACGACAACGGCGCCGGTAACGGCGGCGTGGCACGCCTCTTCGTGACCGCACCCCAGGCGATCGGCAATATCAATACCAGCGGCGGGAGCCCGCTGTTCACGTCGCTGGACGGCGGCGCTCACTGGAGCGCGCCGGTTCGCTCGCAGCTCTGCACCGGGCTGAGCGGCGGCGATACCGACCTCGGGGTGGACACCGGCAACAACGTGTATCAGACCGATCTCTGGCTGGGCAACTCGTGCCTGAGCGTGTCCGAGGACCACGGCGCCTCGTTTGCCGCTGGCAATCCCTTCGGCTCCGAGCTGCAGCCCGGTGATGACCGACCCTGGATCTCCTACAACAAGTTGCACAACCAGCTGTACATCACCTACGACGGGTTGGACGCGCTGCACGTGAGCAACACCGCGTCGTTGGCCAACCCGGCACTCGGCATCCAGACGATCAATGACAACGTCGTCGTGCCGGAAAGCGCCGTCAGCGGCACGCCGGACAGCGTCCGCGGATGCGTGTGCCCGCCGGGCGGAATCGCGTCCGACAACTCCAACGGCGTCCACGCGGGCCGGGTGTACGTGAGCTACAGCTACCAGCACGGGACCGCGATCTCATACTCGGATCCGACCTGCACAGCGCTCGCGTGCACCACGGCGACCTGGACCGGGCCAATCCTGATCCCGAACACAGGCGGCAGCGGTTCGGCGTTCGAAGACGAGTGGAACTTCGACCCGATCGGAGTGGACAGCAAGGGCACTGTCTACGTGATGTGGGGCCGTGCCGTTGGGTACGACGCCACCAACAATGTGGCGCCGAACGGAGTCGCCATCCAGTACGCGTCGAGCAGCGATGGTGGCAGCCACTGGAACGGCCCGTTCACGCTGTCGACCACGACGCAGACCAACACGTTCCCGACCATGAGCGTGACCGGCGCAGGCAAGCTGCAGTTCGCGTACTACGGCGCCCCTGGAGCGACGGGCGATCCGAACGCCGTCGCCGGCACGCAGCCCTGGAACGTGTACTACGGCACCGTCAGCAACGCCAACACCGCCACCCCCAAGATCTCCAAACCCGTGGTCGCCATCCAGGATTTCCACAACGGCTGCATCCAGACCGGGGGCGGTGCGGCATGCGCCGACCGCAGCCTGCTCGACTTCTTCACGGTGACCACCGACCTACGCGGGATCCCCAACATCATCTACACCGGCGGCGACCTCGCCAACGGTGTGCAGCTCTACTTCACGAAGCGCTGATGTAGATCTTCGCGACCGGTTACACGGCCGAGGCGATCCTTACCTCGGCCGTGTCTGGCCGCATCATGATCCCGTCGGCTCCTGCGAACCCGGCTCGTCGGCGGTGAGACGCGCCCGCGCCTTGACGCGGGATGTCGTCGCAGGCACACTCGGCCCGGCGACGCCGTTGGTCGCCACTCGCTCGCGCGACATGAAGCTTCCGAGCTCCTCGATGGTGCTCATGATCGGAGACGGGAACACAACGGTCGTGTTCTTGTCGACGCCGATCTCGACCAGGCTCTGCAGGTTGCGCAGCTGAAGCGCGACCGGGTGCGCCATCATGATGTCCGCGGCGACCCCGAGTTGATCTGCTGCGAGTGCCTCGCCCTCCGCGGCGATGATCTTGGCACGCTTTTCGCGTTCTGCCTCCGCCTGGCGTGCCATCGCCCGCTTCATGCTGTCCGGGAGTTGGATGTCCTTCAGCTCCACCAGCGTGACCAGCACGCCCCAGTCCGCCGTGGCGACGTCAAGGAACTGGCGAATGGTCAAGTTGATCTTGTCGGTCTCGGCCAGCGTCTCGTCAAGGGTGTGCTGGCCGACCACCTTCCGCAGCGTCGTCTGCGCAATCTGGTTGATGGCGGCGGCAACGTTTTCGATGGCTATCACCGATTTGACCGCATCCACGATCTTGAAATACGCGACCGCCGAGACGTTGATGGTGACGTTGTCGCGGGTGATGATCCCCTGCGACTCGATCGGCATGGTGACGATGCGCAGGGACACACGGCGCAGGACATCGATGATCGGCACAATCGGCCGGAGCCCCGGCTTCCGGAGGCCGATCACCTGGCCAAGCCGGAAGTGGACACCCATCTCGTACTGCTGGACGATGCGAATCGAAAGAAGCAACCCGAACAGGGCCACGACCACAAGGACAATCACGACGATAAGGACGGCTTCCACGTTCAGTACCTCCAGCGCGGATTGCGGTTCGGCTCCCGACGATCGCGGCTCGGGGAGACGAAACGAGCCACTCGGCGGCAGATCATGCTCCGCCACACAGGTACTGATGAAGGCCGGGCATCACCCGCGGCCGTGACCCGGCGCTTCGCCTGCAACTGCGCTGCTGGCGCTCCGGGCGAGGAGGATGGTGACGCTTCGGCATGGTGACGCTCCCACCCCACGTTGAACCATACGGGGCCGCGTTACAACTCTGGGGGGGCGGGGCGATCCGACGGTACCCGCCGACCAGCGGGCCTGAGGCCCCCAGCGCCGCCTGCTACCGCGGTTGTGGGGTGATCCGGATATAGGGCTTGGGCGACCTGTAGCCGGGAAAGAGCTGCTTGGCCTCGTCGTCCGAAACCGACCCGGCGATGATCACGTCGTCGCCTTGCTTCCAATTGGCCGGAGTCGCGACCCGGTGCTTGGCCGTCAGCTGGAGCGAGTCGATCACGCGCAGGACCTCGTCGAAATTGCGCCCCGTTGTCATCGGGTACACCAGGATCAGCTTCACCTTCTTGTCAGGGCCAACAACGAAGACGTTGCGGACCGTCTGGTTGTCTGCCGGCGTCCGCTGCGCGGGGTCACCCGAGGTGCCGGCCGGCAGCATCTCGTAGAGCTTGGACACGTTGAAATCGGCGTCGGCGATGATCGGATAGGTGGGACGCGCCCCCTGGGTCTCCTCGATGTCGTCGGCCCACTTCTCGTGCTTCTCCATCGGGTCGACCGAGAGGCCGATGACCTTGACGTTGCGGCGCTCGAACTCGGGCTCGATCCTCGCCATGTAGCCGAGCTCGGTGGTGCAGACCGGGGTGAAATCCTTGGGGTGCGAGAAGAGAACCGCCCACGAATCCCCGATCCAGTCGTGGAAGGAGATCTTGCCCTGCGTGGTCTCCGCCTCGAAGTCCGGCGCTGTGCTGCCGAGCGAGAGAGTCATCGTGGTCCTCCTGGTTGCATCCATTTCGCGCGGCGGTCATCACCCCAAACGCGACACAAGTATGCCGATCCAGCCGTTCTGGGCGACGCGCCGGTCAGATCGGGGCGCCCACCGGCTCGAAGCTGGCGAGCATCGCCTGCAGCGCCTGCTGATTGGGGCCGACGAATGGGTCGGCGCCCGGCGCGAGCGCGAGCATGTCGAAGAGTCGTGTTCCCAAGGGCCGTTTTGCGGGCGGCAGGTGCGTGCTCAGGATGACCTCCGGGTCGATAGCCTGCATCGCACGGACCGTCTGCAGATAGCGGCCGGTATCCGCGGTGTGCACCCAGGGGCTGTCGATGGTCGCCCACAGGAGCTGCCCGGCAAGCAGTTCCGCGGCGGGTACCTCACCAACGTCGCCGGAGCCGGCAAGTTCGGCGGTCGCGAGCGGAGCGCCGAAGCAGTCGGAGCTGAAGCACGCGCTCGAGCGGTCGTCATAAAAGCCCACGGTGGCCGGGTTGTCGAAGAGCGCCGGACGGAAGGCATGCAGGGTGCGATCACCGACGTCCAGCTTTTCGCCGGGATTCAGCAGGTAGAGGCGGTCAAGTGGCAGCGGCCGCTCCGTGGACATGATGCCCGCACCGATATATGTGGTGATCAGGCGGGCGTGCGGCGCGGCGTCAAGGAGTTCGAAGAGACCACCGGTGTGATCCCGGTCGGGATGCGTGAGCCAGATCCACCGGACGTCCGCAGGATCCATCACCGCGCTGAGCGCCTGCACGAAGTCACGGTCGGGCAACCCGAGTCCGGTATCGACGACGACGGGCTCGCGCGCGTGCAACACGAACGCGTTGACCGGAAGGAACCCGATGCCTGGCACCTCGAGTTGGTCGTTGAGGACGGTGACGTGCTCGTTGATTCGATGCGTGTTCATGTGGTGCTTTCCTGTGAGTCGATGACGGTTAGAACGGCACGCTGGTGGCGAGGAGTCCCGAGCCGGGCGCGCGGCCGGACAGGATGCGGCAGAATTCGACGGCGTCGAGCTCGAGGACGGGACCGCCTGGTCCCGCGCTGAAGTGATCACCGGCATTTCCGCTGAGCGTGAGCGTGACCGGCTGGCCGTGTCGACGCGCCCAGTCCGCGACAACGTCGGCGACCAGGCGCCCATCGTGATCCTGAGACAGTTCCACCGCGCGTCCGATGGCCCTGCAGATGTCGACGCGGTGGATCCATGTATCCCGCGTCAAGACGATGTCGAAGAGATAGCCGAACGTCCACAGTTCCTCGCCGGGGAGGCCGGAGGGATACGGTGCGGCGCGCTGCTCCTTGGTGGTCGAGCTCCGTCCGGCAAGGCCTCGCGGGACCCTGTCGTGCAGCGCCCGCACCAATGCGTCGGAGGACAGCGACGCGTGCTCACGCACCTGGAGCGCGGTCATCGCGTCAATACGCTCCGCCCCGGTCTCGGCGGCGACGGCGGTTGCGATTTTGAACTGCCGCATCCGCTCCTCGCCATCCGACTGGAGCTCGAGCATGCCGAGGAGGTGTCCGAGCATTTCCTTGACGTTCCAGTCCGGACACTCGGTCTGCACCAGCCACTGTCCGTCTTGCAGATCGTCGACGACGGACAGCAACCGGTCCCACTCCACCGTCGCGACGTGCATCGCCTCCTCGTGATCGAGTGCAGGGATCAGCTCCACCGCCGTGGTTCGAGCGATCATTGTTTCCCCCTCTTCTTGGTCGGTGCGTAATGCGCGAGGAACATGTCGGTGGCCTCGTCGGCCAGGCGTACCCAGCGGTCACCACCCGGCTGGTTGGAGGTCTGCTGGGCCGTGAGACCCGCGATGATGGCCGTCCACATATCGACGGCCCGCGGGTCGCCGATGCCGCAGGCGCGCAGCGCCTCGCCGGCGCTTTCGAGGACATCCATCGCCGGCGCGTAGGCTTCCGGGCTCGGCTCGAATCCAGGGATCGTCCGCTGGAAGAGCAGCTGATACCTTCCGGGGTCTTCCACGCAGAACGCCATGAACATCCGGGTGCGTCCGCGTAGCGCCTCGATCGGATCACGCGCAGCCGTGAGGTCGTTCACCCGGCGCAGCAACTCGAGATTTGACTCAGCGAACATGGCATCGTAGATCGCGAACTTGGACGGAAAGTATCCGTAGAGGGACTGGGCGCGCATGCCGACCCGGGCGCCGAGGTCGCGCATCGCCAGGGCGCCAAGCCCGTTGGCGCGGACCAGATCCCACGCCGCGTCGAGGATTTCTCGACGGGTGGCCGCATAACGCTCCGCGCGGCGGTCTCTGAGTACGGGCAATGCTGACATAGTCAGTTATCCTGAACATTGTCAGTCTGGAAGTCAAGCCCGGGGCGCCAACGGGCCTTGCGATCACCGCGATCCGAGCCGTACGCTCCTCGGCCCCTCTCGCTGCGATGACCTCCTTCGTCACCGACATCCGTCAAACGCTCATCCCGGATCGCGATTCCAGGGACGGTCCGTTGCCGCCATTGCTGGTGGCGATGACGCTCGTCACCGGCCTTGTCGACGCGTTCAGCTATCTGCTTCTCGGGCACGTCTTCGTCGCCAACATGACCGGCAATGTCGTGCTCCTGGGCTTCGCGTTGGTCGGCGCGCCGGGCTTCTCCATCGCCGCTTCACTGGCAGCGATCGCCTCGTTCGCGCTCGGTGCTCTGGTCGGTGGGAAGGTTGGATCGCGTCTCGCCCAGAACCGCGGCCATCTCTTCGTCACGGCCGCGTCGATTCAAGCCGTCTTCATCGCGTCGGCGGTCGTGCTCGCCGCCATCAGCGGTAATTCGATATCGGCGGGCTACCGATACTCCCTGATCGTGCTCCTCGCCATCGCCATGGGGATCCAGAATGCCGGCGCGCGCAAGCTCGCCGTGCCCGACCTGACCACGACGGTGCTCACCTTGACCATCACCGGCATCGCCGCGGACAGCAGGCTGGCCGGTGGTCAAGGATCGAAGGGCGGGCGCCGTCTGATCGCGGTGGCCGCGATGCTGGTGGGAGCCGTCATCGGAGCCGCGCTCGTGCTCAACGGAGGCACCGTCTTTCCCCTCGTCATCGCGCTGCTCGTGACCGCCGTCACCGCAACGACCGGTCAGATGCTGGCAAGGTCGAGCGCACGCTGGCTCCGCGCCGAACATTGACGCGCCGTAGACCTTGACTCGCCATCGTCCGCGGCGGGTCGAGCCGAGTGGCAAGCGAGCGCGCTGCCCTCACGTCCGGCGTGTTGCCGGTGCGATCGAACATGTGGCCGAAAAACTGGTGTGGCGAGGGGCGAGGCGACGAGCGCCCCGCCCCTGGCGCGCAATCGGGCTAGCTGGCGTTCACCGCGCCGATCCATGTCCCCCAGTTGCGGCCGAACGCCGGCGCAGCATTGGGATCTGTATTTGAGTTCGCATATTCGCCCGCGAACCAGATGTGCCCAGCCCCGTCGAACGACGTGGCCTCGAAATCTCCCCAGCGACACACGGGCAGTGCGGGCGTACCGCAGAGCGTTGGGCGATACGACGCCTCACCGGCTTTGAGCAGGCTTCCGACGCCGTTGAAGTTCGCCTGACCCACCGCCCGTTCGACGTAGCGCGTCTCCGGGAAAATGTTGTGTCCCATGCGCTCATAGAGCATCACGACGTTGCCGTGGGAATCGGGCATCAGCGCCCCAAAGCTGGCCGCCGTGTCGCCGCCAAAGCCGAAGTAGCCAGTGGTCGTCGAGGGCGTACCTCCACTGACTTGGATCTGGCCCCACTCGATCGTCGGCGTGACGTGCCTGCCTGTGTCGAGCCCGGTCTCAAAGGCGGCGTAGATGATGTCGTTCCTCAGCACCGGCGTTGCGGTGATCCGCAGGTCCAACGCATCAACGCACTGGTTGCAGCTGGGCTGGTCGGCGGGCGGCGAGAAGAAGAATGGCAACGTGTTGGGCAGGTAGGTGCCGCTGAACGTCGGCGCAGGCCCTCCGCCGTCGTGGGCGACGGGGTTGCTCATCCGCCACAGGATCAAGCCCTTGCAGGCGTCCGAGGCGCTGCTGCAGAAGTTGCCGTTGAGCAGGTCAGGGCCGTCGACAGTGTCGACGAAGAGACCGTCCCCACCCCCACTGCCGTCGACCGACTGCACGGGCTCCAGCGTATCGGCCAGGAACGGACCGGTCGCACTCGTGATCCCGGGACCAGTCCCCTGGATATTCCTGAACCCGTCGGCGGTGAAATTCGCCGTCCCGGCTTCCATGTCACTCTTGTTCGCCTCCAGGGCCTCGGCGTAGAAGCCGCCGGCGTTGCCGAACATGTTGGCCGAGAAGAGGAACGCGTTCCCGCTGAAGCCCACCTGCGTGTAGTCGGCCGCGAAGTTCGCTCCGTCGGCCATGTCGAACTCATAGACGTTCCACGAGCCGAGCGGGTCGCTGTTCTGGCTGACGGCGATGAAGTACACCGACTTGAAGGGGCAGTCGGGCGCGATCCCAAGGCCTCCCTCGACCTGCAGCATCGCGGCCCAGAAGCGCCCGGTGGTGGGATCGTACAGAGCGCGCGGATCGCTCAGGAAGGGCTGGCTACCGTGCGCGGTGTCACATGCCGCAGCCCCGTTGGTCACGTTGGGGACGTTGAAGAAGTTCTGGGCAGAGACGGGCCAGCCTGGTTCCACCACTCCGGTCGTGCTGAGCACCTCCCACTGGGTATTGACACCCTGGAGCACGAACGTCGGCGACGCTCCCAGGCCCATGTCGGGCGGGTTGCAGCCCTGCGCGAAGTACGAGCAGGTGGTACTCGAACCCTGCTGGCCGATGAAACTTGAGCTCGTCGGCGGTGTGGCGCTGCCCGCGCTGGCGGTGACCAGGTTCGCGCCGCGCGTGACGCCTCCGCTGACGGCCGGCCGCGCTGAGGCGCGGGGCTTTGGCAAGAGCGTCGGTAGCTCGCCTCGACCGGCCACCGCCAGTGCCGCGCGCGCGGACGCTGCAGCCCCCCTTTCCGCCGGCGTGACCGTGTAATGGGCGACGAGAGGCGCCACCATCGCCGACGACGTGAACGACACCGCCGTCGGGGACGAGTTGGCCCGGACGATCCGTTGGCCGACTCCCGCGCTGCCGAGCGCCCCGACGACGGTGGCCGTCGCCGCGGCGGCGATCGCGAGTCGCCTTTTTCTATTGGTCATGTGTGCCTATCCTCCGTACCCTGGACGACGATAGCCACGGCACGCGCGTGCCTGCAGCGCGCGTGATGGTACGCCGGCGTCCAACGTGATGTCCAATCACCCTTCGCCAGCGGCGACCATTGCTGCGCACGCACCGATGGCGATTCAACTGCACTTTGATGAAGATTCAGGCAGCATGGTGCAGAATGGGCAAATCGAGCATCGGAAAGGCGGCGGCAGCAGCATCGAGCGCGGCTCTCAGCGATGAGGTGCTCTTCGACTCATCGTGGGTGAAGGGCCGCTCGTTAATCGACTCGGCGCGTTCGGGCTGGCCCCGCTCGGCGCCAACGATGCCAGCGCGTATGACTACAGCAACGCCTTCAACTATCAGCAGACCCCGCTCGGTCCGGTGCCGACGACGCAGCAAACCATCGCACCGGCTGAACTGCAATACATAGCCGCACATCCGCCCAACCCGAACGATCCGACCTAGACGTTGGGTGGTTGGGTGGTCCACCGCGGCGCGCAGCCGGCCTGCTGGCCGTCGGAAGCTGCTGCGTTGGCGTGACACGAACGCGATAGGCGTACTCGGACCGACCCTCATGATTCGCGGGTGTGCGCGTCCAGCGGCGTGAAGGACCATGATTTCGACGACTGACGGCAACTACCGGATGATCGACGCGATCACCACGGCCCGTCGCCCTCGCGACATCATCGACGCCGTCCTGGAATGTCTGGCCGCGCATGGATTGCGAGGCTCGTATGGCGAGCTTCGGGGGGATGAAGTCGTCATTCTGGGGCTTGGGGTTCCCGATGATGACGCCGCCCGAGTCGAGGAAGTGCTCGGAGTCCCCATCGGAGCGATGCGCTTCCCGTTGGCGGCTTACCCGTCGCTCGCCACCGCCGTGCAGCGGCGCACCTCGACCATCGAGACCGAATTTCCCGCGCGGATGATTTCGATGTTTCCGCACCTGACCGCCGTCGAGCACGCGGCGGCGCGGCTGCACCTCGGCCCCGGACCATTGCTGGCTGCGCCAATCGAGGATGGCGATGCGCTGCTCGGTGTGCTATTCGCATGGGGTCCGTCGGTGGTGGTGCAGCGGAAGCTGGTGGAGACCCTGGCCGTATTGGCGGGCTTCGCGTGGCAGCGGGTGGGTGCGCGGCCGGAGGCACGCCCGGTCCCACGCGAGGCCGCGACCCGAGCGTCGGACGATCTCGCCTTGGGCATCAGGGAACTCCTCGTCCCGGGGGGCATCCGCGCAGCGCTGCAGCCGGTGGTCCGCCTGGGTGATCGCACCGTGCTCGGGTACGAGGCGTTGTGCCGCTTCGCCCCGCGACCGGCCTTGCGCAACCCTGATGAACTGTTCGCCGGCGCGGCGATCACCGGCCTGGAGCACGAGGTCGAGGCGGCCTGCCTGGCGGCGGCATTCGCCGCAGCACCACAGGCGGCCCCGGCGACCCTCTTCGTCAATGTGGCGGTCGAAACCCTGGTCGAGGGCCGCCCTGCTGCCGATCGC
>JBAPWO010000068.1:0-1712 GCA_049283735.1 Candidatus Dormiibacterota bacterium | reverse complement strand
GGCGGCGACGCGGTGCAGGCGATCGTCGGGTGGGCGCTGCAACTGCCCGCAGGACGGGTCATCGTCATCATCGCGGGCGTCATCGGCATCTTCGGAGGACTGGGCCAGTTCCTCGACGCCTACAAGGCCGGTTTCCGCAAGGATCTGAAGCGCAACACGATGACGGAAGCGCAGCGCGCGACCGTCGACAACCTCGGACGGTTCGGCATGGTGGCGCGCGGCGTCATCTTCGGCATGGTCGGGATCTTCATCCTGGAGGCCGGACTCCACCACGACGCCCACGATGCGCACAGCTTTGGGCCTGCGTTCGAGGCCGTCGCCCGCGAGCCGCTCGGGCATGTGCTGCTGGCGATCGTGGCCCTCGGCTTCGTCGCCCTGGGCCTCCACTCCTGGGCAAATGCCCGTTGGGTGCGAATGCCGAAGGATTAGTGGGACGTCGGGTGCGGCGGGTGCGTGGGATGCGCGGGGGGCGTGGGATGCGTGCCCTTGTCGCCGCCCTTCGCGTGACCTCCGCTGGCCACGATCGACACGCAATCCCCAATGCCGCGACTTCCAGGGCTCGGCTTCGGACTGGCGTCGGGGCTCGGCCGCGCGGCCTTGCACGATGCGACCGCACTGGTGACCGCAGCCCCATGATTCGAAGCCTGCGGCCCGGACGACGAGCTCGTGGAGATAACAGTCAATGGGTCGTTGTTGGACGCGGCTGTCGTCGCGAGCGAGCCGTGCGTCGTGGCCGACGTGTGCGAGGCGATCAGCACCGCGGTGCCACCGCCGGCCGCCAACCCTGCGGCAGCAAGCGCGGTTGCCAGCCGCAGGCTTAGTGCCAACGGAATGCTGGTGAGGCCAATCAGCTGCAGGCGGCGCGACGGCTGCCGCTCGCGATAGCGTGGTGACACTTGCGTCCGCGTCCCGACGGCACGATCGAGGTCGGTGCTGAGGTTGCTGTCGAGCCAGCTGTCAAAGGGATCGTTCATGTCCATGCCTATATAACGCTCCGGGAGCCGGATCTAACGACTCAGCGCCCGACGCGTTCTGCCTGCCGCGCTCGAGCTCCCTGCGGAGTCCTGCTTTCGCCGCTGCCAGACGGGACGCGACCGTGCTCTCCGCGACCCCGAAGGCCACGGCGATCTCGCGGTTACTGTAGCCGTGACTGAATCGCAGCACGATCACCGCGGCCTGGTGCGGCGGGAGGCGCCGGAGCGCGGTGAGCAGTTCCGTGGACCAGGCCGAGCCGTCCTCCACCGTCGAGGCGGCCGGGCGGCCGAGGTGCAAAACAATCTCTCCGAGCGCGTGCAAGCGCTCGCGCCGGCGATGCGACATCGCCACGTTGATGGCGATCCGATGTAGCCACGCTTCGGCGGGGGCATCGGGACGCCAGCGTGGCCACGCACGCAAGGCCCGGACGTATGCCTCCTGGACACAGTCCTCGGCCGCGGGCAGATCGCGCAGGATGCCCACGATCGTGCGCAGCACCCGTGCGTGGCTGGCGCGGTAGAGACGGTCGAAGTCATCCAGCGACCCCGGCTCATAGTCACCGACGGCTGGCGCATCGCGGACCGCGCGTTGCGGAGACGGGCTGCTGGACGACAATGCGCTCACTCGGCGAGTTGCAACACCTCGGGCAGAGGCGAAAGAATGCCGGGGTTGTAGGAAACGCTCGGATTCTGATGGTACCCACTGGTGTCGTTCCAGGTGCCGATGATGATCTGCCC
>JBAPWO010000067.1:0-16269 GCA_049283735.1 Candidatus Dormiibacterota bacterium | reverse complement strand
GGCTACCAGGGGACCGCATCGCCGCTCGGTTCACACCGTGACCGGCGGACGGTAGACACCGAAGATGTCGCGAAGCACGCCGCACACTTCGCCGACTGTGGCCTGAGCGGCAAGCGCGCTGCGCATGAGCGGCAGCAAGTTGTCAGTGCCCTGCGCGCCGGCGCGCAC
Source organism: Candidatus Dormiibacterota bacterium (assembly GCA_049283735.1). GTDB lineage: Bacteria > Chloroflexota > Dormibacteria > Aeolococcales > Aeolococcaceae > Palsa-851. The sequence continues at coordinate 16,101 of JBAPWO010000067.1, read as the reverse complement.
GGCGGCGAGCGCACGGTTCACCTCGGCCGCGGAACGGGCCGCGCGCACCTTCTCGAGGCGCTCGATCTGTGCCGCCTCAAGTGTCGCGTCGATGCGCAGGATCGGCACGGTGGGCTGCGACGTGTCGGTGAACCGGTTGACGCCGACGATGACCCGTTCGCCTGCTTCAACAAGGCGCTGGTGGCGATACGCGGATTCCTGGATCTGCTGCTGATAGAAGCCGGCCTCGATCGCCGCGACGGCACCGCCGTGGTCGTCGACGCGGCTCATGAGCGCCCGCGATTCGTCCATGAGGTCGCGGGTCAGCGCTTCGACGAGGTGTGCCCCGCCCAGCGGATCGGTGACGCTGGCGGCGCCGGTCTCATGCCCGATCACCTGTTGGGTGCGCAGCGCGATCTCCGCCGCCTGCTCCGACGGCAAGGCGAGCGCTTCGTCGTAGCTGTTGGTGTGCAACGACTGCGCCCCACCGCACACCGCCGCCAGCGCCTGCAGCGAGACCCGCACCACGTTGTTGAGCGGCTGTTGCGCCGTGAGCGTCGCGCCGCTCGTCTGCGCGTGGAATCGCAGCTGCAGGCTGCGTGCTCCGGTCGCGCCGAAGCGGTCGCGCATCACCTCCGCCCAGAGCGCGCGGGCGGCGCGGAACTTGGCGACCTCTTCGAAGAAGTCGTTGCTGACGTTGAAGAAGAAGCTCAGCCTGGGGGCGAAGTCCTCGACCTCGAGGCCCGCGTCGATGGCCGCCTGCACGTAGGCGATGCCGTTGCTGAGCGTGAACGCGATCTCCTGCGGTGCGGTCGCGCCCGCCTCGCGGATGTGGTAGCCGCTGATGCTGATCGTGTTCCAGCGCGGAAGACGCTGCGCGCAGTACGCGAACGTGTCCGTGACCAGCCGCATCGACGGTCGCGGGGGAAAGATGTACGTCCCTCGCGCGGCGTATTCCTTGAGGATGTCGTTCTGGATCGTCCCCCCGAGCGTCGTGGCGGCGATCCCCTTGCGCTCCGCCGCAAGCTCGTAGAGCAGCAGCAGCACCGCGGCCGGCGCGTTGATGGTCATCGACGTGGTGACGCGGTCCTGCGGGATGCCGCGCATGAGCAGCTCCATGTCCTCGAGCGAATCGATCGCGACACCGACCTTGCCGACCTCACCGTGCGCCACGGGGTCGTCACTGTCGTAGCCCATCTGGGTGGGCAGGTCGAACGCCACCGACAGCCCGCTCTGTCCGGCGCGCAGCAGGTAGTGGAACCGCTGGTTGGTCTGCTCGGCGCTTCCGAACCCGGCGTACTGGCGCATCGTCCAGAGCCGGGACCGGTACCCGTCCGCGCGGATGCCCCTGGTGTACGGGTAGTCACCAGGAGGCGGCGAGCCGTCCGGCTGGTCCACGTAGAACGGCTCGAGCGGGATGCCCGACTCGGTCTCGGCGCGGATGCCGGGCTCTGCGCCGGGGTCCTCGCTCATGCTTCCGACCCGGGGTTCTCCTGGTCGGGCTGGCACAGCTCGGTGAGCACTCCGCCTGCGGCCGAGGGATGGAGGAACGCCACCAGCCTGCCGGCGGCGCCCCGCCGTGGACAGGTGTCGAGGAGTTGGAGGCCGAGCTCGGCGAAGTGGTCGAGGCTGGCCTGAACGTCGTCGACGCCATAGGCGACGTGATGGAGGCCGCTGCCCCGCCGGGCCAGGAACCCCGCGATCTTCGACTCCGGCCCGGTGCTGCCGAGCAGTTCGATGCGCGACTCCCCCACCTCGAACATGACCGCCTCGATACCGTCGGAGGCGACGACCTGGCGGTGCGCGGGAGCGGAGCCGGTCAGGCGCTCGTACGTCGCGATCGCGACGTCGAGGTCGGCGACGGCGATTCCCACGTGGTCGATCCTGGTGAATGCGCTCGCCATCGTCGGCCGAGTATAGGAAGCAATACGGCAACGCCGCGTTCGCGTCCGGGAACTCGATGCTAGCGTCCAGACGCCGTGAGAACCCGTCGCGCGGTCGCAGTCGCGGCCGCCGTCAGCACCGTCCTTCTCGCGTATTACGCGATCTCGTGGGCCCAGGTGACCCCGGTTCGCGAACGCGGTACCGACTTCTCCGCCTCGTACGTGGCGGCGCTCCTGGTGCGAGGCGGCGATGGCGCCGCACTCTACGACCAGCAGGCCGAGCATTCCCGACACCTGACCCTGCTCCCCGCCGGCACGGTCATCGACCTGCCCTTCATCACGCCACCGACCACAGCGCTGCTCGCCCTCCCGCTCACCGTCCTCGACCCGGGAACCGCCTTCAGGGTCTCGTCGGTCATCGAGCTCGCGCTGCTCGTCCTCGCCTTGTGGGTGGCGATCCGCGCCGGACCCTGGCCGTCGCGCTTCGGGCGCGCACCTCGAGCGGCCACGCTGCTGATGGCGATCGCCGCCGGCGGGACCTATGCGTTCCTGCTGCTCGGTCAGATCGATGGCATCGCCGCGCTCGGACTCGCGGCCGCATACATGGCCTGGCGCGAGGATCGGCCGGGTGCCGCAGGCTTCTGGTTGGCGCTCGCACTCGCCGCCACCAAGCCCCACCTTGCCATCGGGCTCGGCGTCTGGCTGGTCGCGCGCCGCGACTGGCGAGCGCTCGCCGGGGCCACGGCCGGCTGCGCAACCGTCGCCGCCGTGTCCCTGGCACTCGTCGGCCCGGCGGGCCTCGCCGGGTTCGTGTCGGCGCTGGGATTCGCGGTCGGCAACACCCCGGGAGCGAGCACGCTCGGCATTCCCGGGCTGGTGGCGTCCTGGCTCGGAGGCGGCACCGTCCCGGCGGCCATCGGGGTCACGGGATCGCTGATCGCGCTCGGCGGGTGCGGCCTGCTCGGGGCGCGATCGCGCGGCAGGCCCGGGGCACTCGAGGCCTCGCTCGCGGGTGCAGCGGCACTGTCACTGGTGGCGTCCCCCCATCTCCTGCCCCACGACCTCGTGATCCTGGCACCGGCCTTCGCGTGGTGCGCGGCACGAGCCGCCTTCGCCGAAAGCGCGCCATGGCCGGGTCTGGCGACGCTCCGGCTGATCGCGGCGTGGGCCGCGCTCGGCGTGCTCACCCTCGTCGATACCGGGAACGCGGCGCCCGCACCTCCGGGGCGGCTCGTGCCCGTGGGGCTGCTCGGGATCGGCATTGCCGCCCTGATGATCCCGGCGTCGCGACCTCGCGTCGAGAACCCGGCGAGGGTCGCTCTCGCTCAGTCCGGCAGCGGAAGCGGCGCCGGGGGGTCGACCGCGTAGTCATAGAAGCCGCGACCGTTCTTGCGGCCGAGGCGGCCGGCATTGACCATCCGCTCGAGGATCGCCACGGTCGCGACGTCGCCCGGGGCGTGGTCGCGTTGCATGCGGTCCCGGCGAATCGTGAGCACGGTATCGAGACCTGAGAAGTCGGAGAGCTGGAAGGGGCCCATCGGCCAGTTGAGCCCTTTGCGCACCGCGGTGTCGATGTCCTCCGCCGACGCAACCCCGCCCTTGAGCAGCGAGAAGGCCTCACGAGACGCCGCACCCAGGATGCGGTTGACGATGAAGCCGTCGATCTCCTTCTCGACCACGATCGGCGTCCGGCCCATCCGTAGTGACCAGGCTACCGCGCGAGCGCAGGTCTCGTCGGAGGTCTCGGGTCCGCGCACCACCTCGCACAGGTCCATGACCAGGACGGGGTGGAAGAAGTGCATGTTGCAGCAGAGCTCCGGACGTGCCGTCGCATCGGCGAGCCGCGAGACCACGATGTTGCTCGAGTTGGTGGCGATCCCCGCATGCGCTGGCAGGTGCGCGTCCAGCGCGGCGAAGACCTCGCGCTTGACCGATGGCAGCTCGACGACCGCCTCGATCGCCCAGTCCGACTCCGACGCGGCCGAGGCGAGGTCGGTCGTCGGCGTCACGCGGCGCGCGGCCGACTTCGCATCAGTGGGTTCGAGCTTGCCCTTCTCGACACGGCGGTCGAGCCACTGGCGGTTCGACGCCATCGCCCGCTGGAGCGTCGTGGCGTCCACATCGACGAGCGAGACGTCGATCCCGTGGAGCGCTGCCTGCTGTGCGATCTGCGCTCCCATGGTCCCGGCTCCAACGACGAGCAGACGCCCCTGGTCCCCACCATCCGGCACGAATGACGTCATCCGCTCAGCTTTCGTCCGGCCACCTGACCGGCACGCGGGTGGTGCAGTTGGTGAGCTCCTGCGAGGCCTTGCTGTAGCGGATGATCGTCGGGAAGTCGCCTTTCAGCTTCAGCCGGCCGAGCATGATCCCCTTGGTGGCGTCCAGCTCTTTTTGCGCCACCTGCTTCCAGCGCGAGTACGCGCCGGTGATCACGAACCTGGCCTGTTGCGCGTCCTCGCGCGTCCCGACGCGGACGTCGCGCGCCTCGCCGTGCCACAGATCGAGGAACACACCGCGGTCATCCGGGAAGTTCTTGTCCGGCTCGGCGAGCACCACCAGTCCGACCGTGCCCTCCCAACCGGCCGCCGCCTGCTTGTAGATCGACGACCTGTTGATCTCGGCCTTGAACGCGTCGGCCCACTCCTGGCTGTAGGCGTCGACGACATCGCGGTCTGCCACTGCTCTGCCTCCTTGGACGCGGGCTCCGGCGCCGCCCGGCAGCCAAGTGTGCCCTTACTGGTTCACTCTCCGCCATGGGCGTGAACCTGCCATTCTCTGTGTGTGCCCCGGACCACGCCGCTGACCGCTGATCCTGCCTGCGCGCGCTGCGACGGCACCCGGGTCATCCCCCTGACCTTCGGCGATCGTCAGACCGGCTATGAACAACCCGGATACAAGTGCCCCGATTGCGGTGCGCGCTTTCAAACCCTGCACAACCAGCGACTGCCCCGCCCGATCTGAGCGGGAGGCGCGCCGGGTTGGTCATGGCATCTATCAGCTCTGGGCAGGCTCCTTGAGGGCGCGCGCGACGTAGACGGCCACGTCATCGACCGCGAGTGAACCGCCGATCTGCTTGGCGGAGATGCCCTCGTCGAACATCGCCAGGCAGAAGGGGCACGCGGTCGCGACCTTGGTGGCGTGCGTGTCCACCGCCTGGTCGACCCTGCGATGGTTGACCCGCGGCTGGTCCTCCTCCATCCACATCCTGCCGCCGCCGGCTCCGCAGCACATCCCCTCACTCTTGCTCCGGGCCATCTCGACGATTTTCAGGCCGGGAATGCGCTCGAGGATCTCCCGGGGAGGGGCGAAGATGTCGTTCCAGCGACCCAGGTAGCAGGAGTCGTGGTATGTGATCGTCTCGTCCTGCGCTTTGGCCGGATCGAGGGTGATCCGCCCCTCCTTGAGCAGGCGATCGATCAGCTGGGTGTGATGGACGACCTCGTACTCGCCGCCGAAGTCCCCGTACTCGTTGGCGAATGTGTTGAAGCAATGCGGGCACGACGCGATGATCTTGCGCACGTTGTGCCGCTTGAGCACCTCGACGTTCTCCTTTGCGCGTTCCTGGAAGAGGTACTCGTTCCCGATCCTTCGCGCGGGATCGCCGGTGCACTTCTCCTCGGTGCCGAGGATGGCGAAATCCACACCAGCGGCCTGAAGGATCTTCGAGAGCGCCGCCGCGATCGTCCTCGCGCGCTCGTCGAAGGATGCGGCACATCCCACCCAGTACAGGTACTCGGCGTCGGGTTTGTCGGCGATGAATGACACGCCGAGATCCTTCGCCCAGTCCGCTCGTGACTGGTGGGAAAGGCCGTAGGGGTTGGCGACGTTCTCGATGTTGCGCAGCGCCGATTCGGCCTGTTTCGGCAGCCGCGATTCGTCGAGGACGAGATGCCGGCGCATGTCCATGATCTTGGGAACATGCTCGATCAGAACCGGGCACTGATCCATGCACGCACCGCACGTGGTGCAGGACCAGAGCGTCTCCTCGAGGATGGTGGCGCCGATCAGCGGTCGCGTTGCCCCGGACGGAACCGCCGCGGCCACCTCCTCGGGTGACAGCCACGAGGGTTGAAAATGCCCGGGCACGTCGTGCGCGGAGCCGGGGTGATGATCGCCGGTCGTCCACATCACCGCGCCATCCCCGGCCGTCTGGGCGATGTGGGCGTCGTGCGTGGTGGCGGCGTAGCCACCCGCGAGGTTCTCGTACGCGAGGTCTCGGAGGTCGGTGATCAAGGTCTTCGGGGACAGCGGCTTGCCCGTGTTGTACGCCGGGCAGTGGGTCTGGCACCGGCCGCACTCCGTGCAGGTATAGAGGTCGAGCGTGTCCTTCCATGAGAAATGCTCGAGCGCGCCGGCTCCGAAGTGCTGGTCCGCCTCGTTCTCCGCATTCATCACCGCCTCGAGATCGACGGTGCGAAACGCACCCTTCGGTCGTTCGTTCCTGAAAACGACGTTGGGCACCGACGTGATGATGTGGAGATGCTTGCTGTAGCCGAGGTAGACGAGAAATCCGAAGACCAGGGTCAGGTGCGCCCAGAAGAAGATGCCATGGATGACGATCAGCGCCTCGCTCCCCGGGCCGAGCGGCCGGAAAATGCCGGCGAGCGCAGAGGCGATGGGTCGCCACTGGCCGACCGCTTCGGGGGCGCCCTCGGCGATCCGCGTGGCGTAGTTGAGCTCCATGCAGATGAGGAGCACGGCGATCCACACGAGGATGAGGATCGCGTCACCACGGTGGCTGCCTCGAAAGCGCGTGGGGTTGATCACCAGCCGGTTGAACAGCGCCATCGCGATGCCGCAGATCACGACGAAGAAGAACAGGTCCTGCAGGAAAGCGATGGCGCCGCTCCCCGGGAGCAGGTTGAACTGAAACCCTTGCCAGAGCGCTTCGACGATCCCCTGTGCAATCGCCGTGAGCAGCACCACGAAGCCCCAGAAGATGAAGGCGTGCAGAAGACCCGCGAACGGCCATCTGAGCAACCGTCCCTGCGCGACCACGTACACGAAGAAGGCGCGCACCCGCGACGCCGGGTGGTCGAGGCGGCGCTCGGGGCGAGTCGATCGGCGCATCTCACCGAGCAGCCTTCGCCAGCGCAGCCCGCTCGCGGTCAGCGACGCGCCGGCGAGCAGCACCAACGCGATCGGGCTGATGATCGCGGTCGCAGCCGCGGACATCAACGTCCCTTCCACTCCGGTGGACGTTTCTGCATGAATGCCGCGATCCCCTCCTGGGCGTCCTCGGTGGCGAAGAGCGCGACGAACTCGCGTCGCTCCTCCTTGAGCGCATCGGAGATGGGAAGTTGCGCGCCGGCGCGCATGGCGCGTTTGGTGGCGGCGAGCGCGAGGGGCGCCCTGGCGGCGAGAAGCTCGGCCCAGCGACGCGCCGCCGCGGCAAGCTCGTCGGGTTCGACGACCTCTGCGACCAATCCGATTGCCAGCGCCCTGTCGGCGTCGATCGGATCGCCGGTGAGCAGCAACTCGGTGGCGCGCGCGCTGCCGATCAGCCGAGGGAGCCGCTGCGTCCCGCCCCAGCCCGGGATGATCCCGAGCTTGATCTCCGGCTGACCGAAGCGCGCGCTACGCGCTGCAAGACGCACGTCGCAGGCAAGCGTCAACTCGCAGCCGCCGCCGAACGCGATGCCGTTGACCGCGGCGATGACGGGGAGCCGCGACGCCTCGAAGAGCAGGGTGAGATCGGTCGCCTTGCCGATCGCATCTGCGCCCGCGCCGAAGCCGGTGATGTCGGCGCCGGCGGAGAAGAACTTGGGTCCGCTCCCGGTGATCACCAGGGCGCGGCAGGACTCATCGGCTTCTGCATTCGCGAGGCCCTCGACCAGGCCGTTGACAACATCCCCGTTGACCGCATTCGCCGGCGGGTGGTCGATGGTGAGCGTGACGACCGCGCCCTCGCGCTCGACGCGGATGACGTCGTGGAGAACCTGACCCACGGGCTGTGCCTCCCTCGCGTGCGATGACAGTTGAGTGCGTAGTACAGCAAATGGACGGTCGCGCGCCGCGAGGCCGGTCCAGGCTGCGAGTAGAGTGCGTAGCGGTGGAGCTTCCCCCGATCGGCGACCGCGTCGAGCCCGACGCGCTTCGCGCGTTGAGCGACAGCGCCCTCGATGCTCTGGGCGCCGAGCTGCAGGCGACCGAGCGCGCCACCATCGCCGCGATGGCCCCGTACGAGCAGCATCTCCGCGAGATCCGCACCCGCGCCACCGAGCTGGCAACCGAGCGCCGGCGGCGCGACCGCGCTCAGCAGGTTGCGCAAAGGGCAGGCGTCCGCGAGGCCGCAAAGTCGGGCAGCATGCCGAGCCTGGCCGCGGCGCTGGAAAGCGTGGACGACATTTTCGACGGGGCAACGCCGCTGACCGGCGTGCAGGCATTTCTCAGCACCGGCGGCGAGGTCGGCTTCGGCTTTGCGACGCGGCCCGGAACGATAACGTTCACCGATGGGCGCCAGCAACGCATGGCACGCACCTGGGGCGAGGCGCGCGAGCTGCATGCGCTCGGGTGGGATCCAGGCGCGCCGGGGGTTCCCGGCGTGCGTGTGCATCTCGCCGGCAGCCGCGTCGAGCGGGTGGTGCCGGCGTCGGAGGTGGTGCTCGCCGCCGCCGCGGCGGAGTAACCGCGCCTACCGGCTCTCCGCGACCTTCACCAAGCCCACCAGGGTGGCGGCGGATCAGCCGACCGGTGCGCTGCCGTAGGGGCTCGGTTCAAAACCACCGGAGCTCCTCGCCGGCGGCGATGCCGGGGCCGGCGCGGGCAGCCGCTGCACGATGACTTTCTCGACATCACGCGAGACGGCGATCGCGGGTCGGGTGGCGTCGACGCGCACGAACCTGCGCGGATGCTGCGCCGCCAGTTGCTCGAATGCGGCCTCCACGGCTGCGTGAAACGTCTCGGGCGCGACCTCGAAGCGGTCGAGCGGTAGCTGCTGGGCGCGTTGCCGCTGTGCCGCGGTCGCCGCAGGAATTGCGAGGTACAGGGTGAGGTCGGGCCAGACGTCGCCGCACGCGGCTGCGTGCAGCCGGAGCAGGTCCCCGGGCGGGATGCCTCTTCCGCCACCCTGATATGCGATCGTCGAGTCAGCGTAGCGGTCGGCGATGACCACGCTGCCACGCCGGAGTGCCGGCAGGATCATCTCGTGCAACAGCTGCACGCGTTCCGCGGTGAAGAGCAGCGCCTCGGCCCACGCCTCGAGCGCAGGTCCTCGCTGGTGCTGGAGTACGAAGCTATGCAGGATCTCACCGAGCGGGGTCTCGTTCGGCTGCACGGTCACGACGTCATGCCCCTGCTGGCGCAACGCACCCGCCAGCGACGCGACCTGGGTGCTCTTCCCCGCACCGTCAAGCCCCTCGAACGAGATGAAAAAGCCGCGCCAGACGCTCATGTCAATCACCACTCCCCCGCCGTCGGGCCCCTCGCCCGAACGGCTCATTCCGAGGGTCGCAGTATGACGAGTCTGCGGTTGGGTTCGTCACCCGTGCTGCGTGCTGTGAGCGCGTGCTGTTCGACGAGCTGATGCTGGAGCCTGCGCACGTACGCGTTCTGCGGTGTGAGCTCGACGTCGTTACCGGTTCGTTGCATCTGCTCGATACCCTCGAGCACATCCTGCATCGCCGGCTCGTTGTCACCGGACGTGTCGGCGGTTGCGTCCCCGGGCGCATCGACGCCATACACCCGCGCGAGCGCACCCTTGATCTGCGCGACCGTGTTGCTGCGGAGCACATGGATGGGGATGCCCGACGACTCGGCGGCGCGAACCGGCGAATCGTGGCGGCGGTAGTAATTCTTCAGGGTGAGCACGAGGTCGGCGTCGTCGACGTGGTGCTGGATGCGGACGGGGAGGCGCATCTCGCGCAGTGACTGCTCGAGGTAGCTGCGTGAGACCCCGTAGGGGAAGATCGAGAGCGGCGGACCCGGACGAACCGGCGGAGCCGGTGGTTCCCACTCGCGCTCGCGTCGCTGCTGCCCGGCGATGTACTCATCGACGTCAAAGCGCCGCCGGCGCTCGCGAGTCCGCCGTCCGCCGCGTCCACCGCCGGGGAACGGCGCCGGTTCGAAGGGCGACGGTCGGGTCGCGGCCGCGCTCGTGTCGACGCGACTGACAATCGCGCCCGAGTCGTCGCGAGTCCGCAGTTGCGGCGGGCGAACCCTGCCCCGCAGCGCCTCGTCCACAGTCTCCGCAAGCGGTGCGTGCACGACCACGCGGTCGCGCTCCTGGATCTCGATGAGCACGTCGAAGGTGGGTGGCGATTTGCGCTCGAGCACCGACTTCTGCGTGCCGCGGCGCCGCGCCTCCTCATCGGACAGTGTCACCGTCTGAATCCCGCCGAGCAGATCGTTGAGCGTCGGATTGACCAGCAGCGAGTCGATGTTGGAGCCATGCGCGGTACCGACCAGCTGCACGCCGCGCTCGGCGATGGTCCGCGCCGCGACGGCTTCCAGCTCGGTGCCGATCTCGTCGATGACGATGCACTGTGGCATGTGGTTCTCCACCGCCTCGATCATCACCGCGTGCTGGAGCGCCGGTGTCCGTACCTGCATGCGGCGCGAGCGTCCGATGCCCGGGTGGGGGATGTCGCCGTCGCCGGCGATCTCGTTCGACGTGTCGACGATGACCACCCGCTTGCCGCATTCATCGCTGAGCACGCGTGCGCATTCGCGGAGCATGGTCGTCTTGCCGATGCCCGGAGGACCGAGCAGCAGGATCGACTGGCCGCTGATGACCATGTCCTTGATGATGTCGATGGTTCCGGTGACCGCGCGGCCAACCCTGCAGGTCAGCCCCACGATCGTGCCCTTGCGGTTGCGGATCGCGCTGATCCGGTGCAGGGTGCGCTCGATCCCCGCCCGGTTGTCATCACCGAAGAGACCGACGTGCTCGGTGACATAGTCGATCTCGGCGTTGCCCACGTTGGCGGCATCGAGGATGGCCTCGCCGTCGGTGAACCTCGCCTCGGGCTCGCGGCCGAGGTCGAGCACCACCTCGAGGAGGTCACCCCGTCCCTGCGAGAGACGTTGCGCGGCGGCAGCGATGCGGGGCGGGAGCGCTGCGAACAGCAGGTTGAGCTCCTCTTCCCATGAGGATCCGTAGGGCATCATCTGGGCGACGATCTCTGACTCCTCGTTGTGGTCGTTGACAGGACGCGGAGCGGAACGGATGGCGCCGGTGATGGCACACTGCGAGCGATCCCCGCGTGGATCAGCACAGGCTTCTTGCGCCGCGAGGGCGCGTTGATGCGCACCTTCTCGCCAAGCTCGCTGATGAGCAGCAATTGGGTACCGTAGACGGCAAACCCGCGTACCTGCAGGGCGCGGATCAGCTCGGAGTCGTAGTGACGGAGCACGCAGGACGCCGGTCCGGATGGCAGCTCCGCGAGCACCGCGTCGATGATGGCATCACGCAACCCGGGATCGTGTCCCTCGCACATCATGCTGAGGCTCGCCGGCTGCGCGGCGGTGGGCGGCCGGATCGCCGCCCAGGCGACGATCCCCGGACGCTCGACCACGAGGTGACGGACGTTGTCGCGACCCAGCGAGGCGATGAGGCCCTGCGCGTACCCGGCCTGCCATGTCTTGAGCGACGGACCCTCGACATCGGCGACGTGGGAGGGCGTCGTGCGCAGATAGAGCAGGTAGATGGCCCCGATGTCATCCCGGCGCGCCGGGCGGATGAGCGTCGACTTCACGCACGGTTCGGGATCGGCTGCCGCCTGGTCGCGGTAGAGGATCTGCTCGGTGGCGAACTGGGTGAAGCCGTGCTCGAGAAACACGGGCAGGAGCGGATGGTCGAGGGGCAGGCGCACGTGGACGCGCTGCACGCCGTGCTCGAGAGCTTGGTTGCGCACTCCGTCGAGCAATTCCGCGCGGGCGAAATGACCGTGCGCCGTCGTCGATGTGCACAGGTTGAGGATCTGCCACGAGCGCGGGCGAACCGACAGCGACTGGACCTGGACGAAACCGACCACGCCTTCCTTCGTGTCCTCGGCGACGAGCATCTCCTCCGACACGTCGGTGATCGGCACCAGCGACGACAGCGACTTGGTGAGCGCCTGCCAGAGCCGGAGCAACGTCGCCTCGGGCACGGGACTGTCGGGGGTCATCTGCGCGCCGTGGCGCTCGTCCTCGGTTGCCTCGCGGTACAACTGCTCGATTCGCGCTAGGTCGCGAAACGATGCCGAGCGGATGATCACGCCGCATTGACCTCGAGGGCGGCGGCCGCGCGCTCCAGGAACAGCCGATGCAGGCGTGGATCGTCAGTCATCTCCGGATGGAAGCACAGGCCGAGATGCGGCCCCTGGGCGACGGCCACCGGGTTGCTGCCGAAGCTGGCCACAACCTCAGCGTCGGGGCCGGCGTGCTCGATGAGGGGCGCACGGATGAACACCGCGCGAAATGGCGCTACGCCGAGCAGCGAGACCGGGACATCCGCCTCGAATGACTCAAGCTGGCGCCCGTAGCCGTTGCGGCGAACGCCGACGTCGAGGATGCCGAGCGCGATCTGGTCGGAACGGCCGTCAAGTACCTCGCGGCTCATCAGGATCAAGCCGGCGCACGTCGAGAGCGTGGGCATGCCCGCGGCGAGCCGCTCCCGGAGGGGCATCTCGAGGTCGGAGACCCGGAGCAGCCGGCTCATCGTCGTCGACTCGCCGCCGGGGAGGACGAGCGCGTCGACCTCGTCGAGCTCAGCCGGCGTGCGCACCGTGGACGCCTCTGCGCCGCAGCTGCGGAGTGCCATCAGGTGTTCCCGGACGTCGCCCTGGAGGGCGAGGACGCCTACCCGAAGGATGGTCAATGCCCTCTCAGCGGACGCGACGGCTCCATCCCTGGCGGGGCAGGCTTCGCGTCATTCGCACACCTCTAGTGTACGCCGGGCGCGAGCCGGCGGCAGCCTCACCAACCGCGGGTGGCGAGCAGCTCCCCGGCCGGCATCGACGCGACGTCGAGTCCTGGCATCGCCTTGCCCAGGCCGGCGCTCACTTCGGCAATGACCTCGGGCTTGTCGTAGTACGTCGTGGCGGCGACGATCGCCTTCGCGTAGGCCTCGGGATTGGTGCTCTTGAAGATGCCGCTGCCCACGAAGTTGCCGTCGCAGCCGAGCTGCATCATCAGCGCCGCGTCAGCAGGTGTCGCGATGCCACCGGCGGAGAAGTTGACGACCGGCAGCGCTCCCGTCCTGTGAATCTCCTGGATGAGCTCGAAGGGCGCGCCGAGATGTTTGGCCTCGGCCATCAATTCCTCCGGCCGCATCGACGCAATGCGCCGGATGCCGCCCTGCACGGCGCGCATGTGACGGACCGCCTCGACCACGTTGCCGGTCCCAGCCTCGCCCTTGGTGCGGATCATCGCGGCGCCTTCGCCGATACGCCGCAGCGCCTCGCCGAGGTCACGCGCCCCGCACACGAACGGCACATCGAACTGCCACTTGTCGATGTGGTGTTCCTCGTCCGCCGGCGTGAGCACCTCGGACTCGTCGATGTAGTCGACACCGAGAGCCTGGAGCACCTGTGCCTCGACGAAGTGGCCTATGCGGGCTTTGGCCATGACCGGAATGGTCACTGCCGCAATGATTTCCTTGATGAGGCTGACGTCGCTCATGCGCGCGACCCCGCCGTCGCGGCGGATGTCCGACGGCACGCGCTCGAGGGCCATGACGGCGACCGCGCCGGCGTCCTCGGCGATCTTCGCCTGCTCGGCCGTGACGACGTCCATGATGACGCCGCCTTTCAGCATCTCTGCCAGGCCGCGCTTGACCCGCAGACCGCCGGTGTGGGGCTCGTGTCCGTTGGCCGCTGTCTTGTCGCTGCTCATGTTCTCGCTCCTCGTCCGGCTCGCTCTGCCGGGAACGAGTTCATTCTAAGCGTTTCGTGGCGAGTTCTTCGCCTTCGATGCCGTTCGTGCTGCGGGCTTTGTTGCAGGTTTTGTGCTGCTTTTCGCAACCGTAGGCGCGGTCTTTGTGGCAGGTTTCGTGGTGGCCTTTGAGGCCGGTTTCGCCACCGATCGCGGAGTGCCCAGCTTCTCGGTGTGGAGCTTGAGCGTCTCCACAGACCGCTGCAGGTTGCCGCGTACGATTGGTTCGGCAGCGCGACCGAGCAGCTTTCCGGCGATCCCACCGCCGAACTCGTATTCCATGTCGAAGGTCACCTTGGTCTTCTCGCCCTTGGGCAGGAACGCCCACAAGCCGATCTGCTTGAAGCCTTCATTGGAGTGCCAGCCGATCGCCGTATTCTCGGTCCAGGTGGTGATGTCAACCACCGATGTCAGCGTCGTCGGTCCGGCTTTCATGCCGACCGCAAACTGCGCACCTTTGCCGTGAGTGACCTTGCCCGTCGGCTGCCACTTCACCAGGTCCTTCATGTACTTGGTGGTGTTGCGATAGTCGTCGACATATGCGAACACCGTTGCCACCGGAGCATTGATGGTCATGTCGATGGTGATGCGACCCATATCCCTGGACTCCTGGCGCGGCGGCACCGCGCGATTGCCTCAGTATGCGAGTCCTGCCGGAGCGATGCGAAAGGCCGTCAGGGGCGCGCTGAGGCGGGTGGTATCATCCGGGCCGGGCGCCGGGAAGTAGCTCAGCCAGGTTAGAGTGCACGGTTCGGGACCGTGAGGTCGGGAGTTCGAATCTCCCCTTCCCGACGGTTTTGATAGCGGCGGCGTCGCCTTACCGTCAGCGCGGAACCGGGTACAACACGTCAGCCCACTGGTCGCCGCTCAGGTCGAGATCCAGATGGCGGAACGGACCGACGCCGCGCTGAATGAACCGAAGCTGTGCCGGCATGCGATCGATGAGACGCGAATCGATCAGGACCTCGCGACCGCGCAGCAATCCCAGCGCGACCCAGGACGAGCCACGAGTGTCCGGTTGCGACGCCGTGGTATCGACGCGAATCCGCACGTCGCAAACGCGGGCTCCCGAACAGCAGGCTCGTGACGACATGTAGGCGATGAACAAGCGTGAAGCCTGAGGATGCTCGTCGAGCCACTGGCGCGCCTGGTCGTCGACGCTGAGCGCGAACCGGTCGCGGATGGTCGCTCCCATCAGATCAATGAGTATGGCGCTCATGCGCTGCAGGCGGAGCGGTTGAGCCAGCCCGTGGCGAAGACGTCCCCACAGGCCGGATCTGTACCCGTGCAATAGATGTCGTCGACCAGCAACCGGCTGCCCTGAAGGATCACCACGAGGTCGTACTTATCCATGATCGTGCCCGGACCGAATCCCAATGCCACGTGGGCGACACCGCCCGTCGCCGACGGCGTCGTGGTCACCAATTCGGTTGTCCATGCAGGATCCTGGCCACCTCCGACCGGGTCAGGCGCACTCGTCACGCCGTTGACATCACGCTTCAGTTGCGCGACCAGTCTCGAGGTCAGCGGACACGACGCAAAGACGTCGGGTCCAGACGAGCCGGCATCGCAGGTCGTGAACATGGAGGTACCCGTGCACCTGGCAGGCGTGCAGGCCGGATAGACCATGGATGCGATCGTGCTGAGCTGTTCGGCGGTGGCAGCGGCGGTGGTTGCCGGGGACGGTGTTGGGGTCGCCGTCGCGGAGAAGGTCGGCAAGACGGTGGCGGTGCTCGTCGCGTGAGCCGTTGGTATAGCCGGTGACCCGCACGACACGAGCAGCGCGGCCGCCAGTATCGGCGCGATCCTGGCGAATCTCGTGAGCCATATCACGTGACGTTCTCGCAGTTGAGGATGACGGCGACCAGATAGCATAAAGATCACGGCCCCGTAGCTCAGTGGATAGAGCAGAGGTTTCCTAAACCTTGTGCGCAGGTTCGATTCCTGCCGGGGCTACCAACGTGATCTCGCGAGGTCATCGTGGCCGAGTGGACGCCGGTCGCGGGTGTTCCCAGGCTGACGTGGTGGGCCATGGGGTGCGCGCCGGACCATCGCCGCCGTCCTCGAAATCGTTGCGCAGCTCAAGGATCCCGGCCTGGGCGTCAACCGGCGCCACGCCTCCAAGTTGTGGCGCCTCTGAAAGGCTCCGGGTCTGGACGTCAACCGGTGCGGCCGCTGAAGTGTTATTGCCGAAAATGGCTATAACGTGATGGGGAAGCACATTGTCCGTGCTGCGACGAACGTGATAGGGAAGCCCATTGTCCGTGCGCGCTGGCGAACAGGTGTTTGGTACAATGTACCGATGGAAGCGTTCGCGATCCCGGATGTACGAGACCGTCTGCAGGATGCTGTCGACGCGCTCGTCGACGAGTCCATCGAC
>JBAPWO010000066.1:0-2335 GCA_049283735.1 Candidatus Dormiibacterota bacterium | reverse complement strand
GCGGGAAAAGGGCAAGATCGACATCCTGTACGCGAGCGCTGGCACCGGCGAAGCCGTACCACTGGGCGAAATTACCGAGCAGCACTTCGATGCGGCCTTCGGCCTGAATGCGCGCGGCACGCTGTTTACGGTTCAGAAAGCGTTGCCGCTGTTCAACGATGGCGGATCGATCTTCATGACCGGGTCGGTTGCTTCGGCGAAAGGTTTTCCTGGTTACGGCGTGTATTCGGCGAGCAAGGCGGCGTTGCGCTCATTCGCACGCACTTGGCTCAACGAACTGAAGGGCAGGAATATCCGGGTGAACGTGCTGAGCCCGGGGCCGATCGCCACACCGATGCAAGACCAGGTTCTCACCGAGGAGGCGAAACGGATGTTCGAATCCCTGATCCCGCGGGGAAAGATGGGTCGTCCGGAGGAAATTGCGGCGGTCGCGCTGTTTCTTGCTTCAGACGACTCGAGCTTCGTGAATGGGGTGGAGTTGTCTGTCGACGGCGGCTTCTCGGCCATCTGAAATCGGCGGATCTCGGTGAGTGTATGATCGCCGAGTCTCTTATTCACTTCGATGACATTGAGAGTCGAAGCTAAGGGAAGTACAGCGTGGTAGGAGTTTATATGGCAGACATCAAGACCCTTATTAAGCAGGCATACTCCGCATTCAACAAGCGGGACATCGACGGCGCATTAGCACTGATGACGCGAGACGTGAGCTGGCCTAAGGCTTCGGAGGGCGGCAAAGTTGTCGGAAAGGAAGAGGTCCGCGCCTATTGGACCCGACAATGGGGCGAGTTCGATCCCCATGTCGAACCTCTGGCAATCAGGGTGCACCAACTCGTCAAGAGTCTTCAAGGGTATGTTCTATCGGAGAGCGAAGTCCTCCACGTATTTACTGTGAACGGTGGTCTTATCGCAGCTATGGTTCTTGGGGATGAGGCCGATCCAACTTCTGGTCCGTCTGCCGCGTTCGCACATAACCCGCTAGCCGTTGAAATTCGATCACTTGCACCCGACGATGACGCCACAGCATTCCGGACGCTAAATGAAGAGTGGATCACGCGGTATTTCACCCTTGAGGCCAAAGACCGCGAGACCCTCAACGACCCTGTAAACTCTATTCTCCTGAAAGGCGGTCATATCTTCATGGCCTACGCCGGAGCCGAAGCCGTCGGATGCGTTGCGCTGATCCCCATGAGAGATGGCGTCTTTGAGCTTTCCAAGATGGCGGTTTCTCCGCATCTGCGCGGCAGAGGACTAGGCCGCCGCCTGCTTCAGCACGCCCTTGTGCAGGCCAAAAGCCTCGGCGCCAAGTCTCTGTTCCTTGGCAGTAACACGCGCCTCAGGGATGCTGTTCACTTATACGAGTCGGTCGGCTTTCGTCACGTGAAACCTGAGGCCCTTCCGCCAACGCCCTATAGCCGGGCCGATGTCTTCATGGAAATGCAGCTGGGGTGAGCTTCGCAATGTGGGCCATTGCCCCGGATCCGCCAGTTTCCGGTGGGGCGCCGATCGGTGAGAGGCAGTAGACTGTCACCATGGGTGTGCGGCACGGCAAGCGGGCGGCCGCAACAAGGCTCAGTAGCCAAGATGGCGAAGGGCCATCTGGGCGGTTCGCTTGAGTTCTGCCTTAGTCGAACCATTTGCTGCCTGGATGGAGAGACCGGCGATGATCGTCGACAGATACCTTGTGTAATCATCCACGTTGATGTCCTTCGGCAACTCTCCGCTCTTCCGCGCTTTCATAAAGCGTTCCCTCATGACGGCTTCGTTCTGTTTACGTATTTCGGTCATGATATCCCTCGCTGGAGTAGCGTCTACGCTGCAGCCCACGGCCCCCGACAGCGTCATACACCTGGCCGGGTGGCCGGGCGTGGTGAGAAACGCAACTGTGTTGTCGAAGAGTGCACGAACAACCTTTTCGAGAGTCGGTTCTTCCAGGGCCTTACCTGCGTATTGCGCTCGCATTTCCATATAGCGCTTTACCGCGAGCTGAAACAACGCGCGCTTGTCACCGAAAGCCGCATAGATGCTCGAGGGGTTGAGACCCATCGCCTGAGTAAGATTGGCCATGGACGTTCCCTCGTACCCGCGTTGCCAAAAAAGCAGCATCGCAGCCTCCAGGGCTGCGTCTTTATCGAAGCCGATCGGTCGTCCCGTCTTTCCGTTCCTCGTTTTCATTCTTTTACTCGCCCCTCATATTAGAGCCTAAAAACGTGAATCCGACGCACTTTTACGAACATCCGTAACGAGTGTTCCGTAATTATGCGGGCGAAAAACAGCATCCAGTTGCCTCAACACCGGTCCTCCGTTGTGATATCGCGAGCCTTACCCGGAGCAAGGC
>JBAPWO010000065.1:0-1585 GCA_049283735.1 Candidatus Dormiibacterota bacterium | reverse complement strand
CCGACAAAGCTGGTCGCGATCGGACATCAGTCCAACGTGCTCGGCACCGTCAACGACATCCGCGCCATCACCGAGCGCGCTCATGCGGCGGGTGCGCTCGTGTGCGTCGACGCGGCGCAGTCGGTGCCACACATGAGCGTCTCCGCTCGGGACCTCGACTGCGACTTCATCGCCTTCAGCGGACACAAGATGTGCGGACCCATGGGCATCGGCGTGCTCTGGGCTCGCCCCGAGCTGCTCGAGCGCATGCCGCCGTTCCTCGGGGGCGGGAGCATGATCAGCAGGGTCACCCTCGTGCGCAGCACCTGGAACACGGTGCCCCACAAGTTCGAGGCGGGCACACCCGACGTCGCCGGCGCAGTCGGCCTCGCCGCAGCCTGCGACTACATCGACGCCATCGGCCGCGATCGCATCCACGCGCACGAGATGTCGTTGACCGGTCACATGCTTGACGTTCTGGACGAAGTTGGCGATATCATGATATTCGGTCCGCGGGATCTCGAGGCACGCGGGGGCGTGGTGAGCTTCAACCTTGCTGACGTGCATGCGCACGACGTGGGCACGATCCTCGACCGCCGCGGCATCGCGGTCCGCGCCGGACACCACTGCGCGCAGCCACTCATGGCCCGCTACGACGTGCCGTCCATGGCACGGGCGTCGGTGTACCTCTACACCACGCACGAGGAGATCGACGCGCTCGGTGAGGGGCTGGGCGAGGTGCGCCGGGTCTTTCGCGTCTAGGTTGCGCTGACCAGGAAGGCCGCGATGCGCGCGGCGGCGTCCGCGCGAGCCGCGAGCAATCCGTGGCCGAGGCCCGGGTAGATAACCAGCTCCGCGTTGCGCAGCGAGGTCACCTCGCGGCGCAGCAGGTCCACCTTCGCGAACGGGTCGCGGTCACCGGAGAGGACGAGAACCGGACAGCCGATGCGCGACCAGTGCGCGGTCCGCAGCTCGTCGGGATGCCCCGGTCGGTGCAACGGATAGCTCAGGAGGACGAGCGAGCTCACGGCTTGATCCGCGGCGAGCATGCTGGCCACGCGCCCGCCGTATGAGTGCCCGCCGATCGCCGCGCCCGGCCGTTGCACGAGCGCCCTGCGGAACACGTCGACTGCCCGGTCAGTGTTCGATTTGGGGAGATCGAGCGCCGTGGCCAGAACACCGTGGGCGGCCAGCTCGGTCACCCATGGGCGCATCGACGCCGCGGTGCCCGATGCGCCGTGGCCGAGAAGCAGCCGCGGGCCTGCCGCGTCGGGTGGTTTACGCCTGCTCACGTTCGAGGATCTGGAACGGGGTCGGTTGGGGAGTGTGCGATGACGTCGGCGGCCGTCCCGGGAGCCAGGCGGCGCATACCGCGGCGCCGCAGAGCAGGATGCCGCTGCCACACCAAAAAGGAAGGCCGGCGTTGACCCCGTAGAGCGAGCCGAGCACCGCGGCCCCGAAGGCCATGCCGCTGAACTGGTACAGGCCACCGATGCCCATCGCCCGTCCACGCACGGCCGCCGGGGTGCTGTCCCCGATAACCGCGAACAGGCTGGGCTCCAGGATCACGGTCGCGACCGCCTCGATGGCTCCGACGGTCAGGATC
>JBAPWO010000064.1:0-3202 GCA_049283735.1 Candidatus Dormiibacterota bacterium | reverse complement strand
TGCCTACCCTAATGCTGTCGGATTAATGCATCAAGACACTAGCGCAGGCGTGACGCAGCCTATAGGCTCTCGCCACCTATTGGGATCTTTCACGAGGAGGGCACTATGGCGCTATTTTGTCGTCGGTACGCTCTGGCGTCGATACCGTCGATCCAACCGTCGCAAGTCCCCATTCCGCCCATGCCGCCGATCGGCTCCGGCGTGCATGTGGGCGACGAAGAGTTCTACCGCCAGCGGATAGTGCCACAGCAGGTGGAACCAGGGTTTGTTCCCGCCCCGAGGATGACCTACCAAGACGGCACAGGGCCCGCTCAGGTCTTCGACGTGACCGTGTCGGAGCTGCCGGAAGGCGTTGGGCGCCTCGTCACTGCCGAAATCAGGAAGACAATCGACGCAGGAGGGGAATTCTTCTCGCTGTTCATCCCCTCCGTGACACCCCTGGCTGGAGCCGTCGAGGCGGTAGCGACCGTCGGTGTCGTAGCACGAACCGCGGGCCCGGATCGACCCACACTGCAAACCCCGGTCTACTCCTCGGTTTCGTTGTCCGGAACGTACTCAGACACAGAAGCGGCGTGCCGAGACCGTCGCGGACGACTCGCCCCGTTCTGCCGCACCCTTTCTTACCAACCCGGAGTGGAGGAAGACGAAAATGGCGAAATACATGATCTCGTTTGACAAGTTCAGTATCTACAACACGATGGCGCGACACACCGATACGGATTTCGTGTACTTCACTGGCAAGGCCGGGCAGCAGTTGTTCGGGCCATTCCATCAAGCGATGGGGGATCTGAACAACGGCGACTATTGGCTGAACTGGGACATGGGGCCCTTTGACCTAGAGCCGGGGAAACCGTTCGCATTCCACTACATGGTCGTCAACCATGGTGGTGGCGACGATGTGGTGAAAGCCAAGACGGATCTCGAACTTGCGAGCAAGATCACCGCCGTAGTCGGCAGTGTCGTCGCCCTCGTTCCGCCAGCCGCGATCGTCGGCGGCGTTCTGGAGGCCATCGCTGCGGGTGGCGAACTGCTCGCTTTCCTGCTCCCCGTTATCGATCCGAACTGCGATGGCATCGTGCTCCAGGATGCCATGACGGGCACTGCCGAGACGCTTGACGGCTGGACCCATCCAACCGGCCTGCACAGCGAGACGCGAAACTACGAAGGGCCAAACACAGCAACCGGGTGTGGTTCGAACGCTCAGTATTCCGCGACCTGGACGGCCCACTGGCTAGAAAAGGCAAAGGAGTCAAAGGAGGGCAAGGAGCGCAAGGAGGGCAAGGAGAAGGACAAGGAGCGCGGGCATCTCGAGAACCTGCCGGTCGGTGTTGGCCCGCAGCCAGTACCCCCAGGCCGATCTCCGTTCCGTCCCACGCCATGGGACGTCAGAGCGGTCTAGCGCTGAGCCCCGCCTATGTCGTAGTGGTCCCGCCGCGGATCGGAGACGATACGTTGCTCATGCGCGCGCTCAGCAAGCGGGTCGGGTCTAAGCTCTTGTGCCTCGACATTGGCCGCCCCGAGCGCGCGCATCCGTTGTCGATCGACTGGACCGAGGATGGTGGGAGATACCCCCTGACGAGTGCCGTACTCGGTGGCCTAGGGGGAGCACGGGGCGAGGTCGCTGCAGTGATACTCGGGGATTCTGAGTTCGGCGTCGATCAGGCGGGCGCGGGGACCGGCGGAGAGGCTCAGCGCGAATACGCGTGGGCAGAGTGGCACGGCGCACTTGTTGGATTGTTCGCCGGAGCGATGTGCACCGTGGTGAACCGTCCAGTTGCGGCGTGGTATCCCAGTGCGCGGGGCGCGCGAGCCGTCCACGCCGTCAGAGAGGACAGCCGAATCCATACTCCCCGGCGCATGGTTACCACGAGCCTGACGGCCGCCCTGGGCTTTGCGTCGTCATGCGCCCATGGCGTTCTTGTCGCCCTCCACGTCGCGAGTGACCACCACGTGGCGCCTGCGCGAGATGATCTCGCAGCCGTCATCGAGGGAGTACTCGCACGCCGGTCGGTAGTCACGCTGGCGGAGCGGTACGGAGGGCGACCGTGGCTCGCCATTGTGGCGGGCGACGCCGTCGTCGCGGGCCGCGGGACGGCGATGTGGTCGTCAGAAGACGTGATCAGCGAGCGCGTCGCCCCGGCCTACGAGCCCGCGGCGCTGCCGCCGCGGGTCGACGACGCGGTGCGAGCACTCGCCCAACGCTTGGATTGCGACCTATTTGACGTCCGGCTGATCGAGCTACCGGACGAGGATCGCTGGCTTTGTTACAGCGCTGGCGCTTGGCCGCGTCTCGCGGCCGCCCCGTGGGCAGCGAGCTGCGTCGCGGATCACCTGTTGGCGTTCCTCCATGATCGTGGTGCTCGATGGTAGTCGTCATCGGACTCGCCACCGATTCAGCCATCCGTCTTGTTTGCTCCGCTCTCGACGAGCGTCGGATGCCGTTTCTGGTGCTCGATCCGCGTGCCATCCCGCGCTACTCCGGCATCGACGTTCTAATCAGCGAAGACGGTCAACCGACGGGCTCCATATCCACGCCCGACGGGACGATTGAGCTTGGCGCGGTGACTGCCGTGTTCGCGCGCCTAGAAGACACATCCCACGCGGCTTCGGAAGCTGGCGTCGCTCGCGGCGGAGATGTGGACGAAGCGCTCGCAAGTTGGCTGGATAGAGCGTCGGCCCTCGTCGTGAACCGTCCGAGCGCCCAGGTTTCAAATAGCAGTAAGCCCCTTCAGCACGGCATTATTCGACGAGCTGGCTTGCGCGCACCACAGACGGTCGTTTCGAACATAGGTAGGTCGGTGCACGAAATGGGGCGCGACGGTGAGGACCGGATATACAAGTCCGTCGGCGGCACGCGATCGATCGTGCGCCCGCTCGACCCAAGCCGGGCCGACCCATGCGCAGTCTCGACCACTCCGACGATGTATCAGCGGCGAGTTCCCGGTACCGATGTGCGCGCGCACGTGATTGGCAACGAGGTCGATGCAGTCGAAATCCTGTCAGACGATGTCGACTACCGCTACCCGACCGCGGGGAGGCTGCCTAAGCTTTGCCCGACCCGGTTGCCGGTCGACGTTCAAGAGGCGTGCGTCGCGCTCACGTCGATGTGCGGCTTGTCGTTCGCCGGTATCGACCTTCGGCGCACACCTTCGGGCGAGTTCTACTGCTTCGAGGTCAATCCGTCGCCAGCTTTCTCGTATTA
>JBAPWO010000063.1:0-3148 GCA_049283735.1 Candidatus Dormiibacterota bacterium | reverse complement strand
GGACGCTGGAGGGGAGCGGGGGCAAGCCCAACCTGGCGATGTCGATCCTGGCGACGGCGGTCGTGGCGGTCGGGTTCCAACCGGTGCGCGAGCGGGTCCAGAAGGTGGCCAACCGGATGGTGTACGGACAGCGGGCGACGCCGTACGAGGTGCTATCGGAGTTTTCGGGACGAGTTGCGGAGACCTATGCGGCGGATGAGGTGCTGCCGCGAATGGCTCGCGTCCTTCAAGAGGGCACGGGTGCGGTGTCGGCGACGGTGTGGCTACGGGGAAGCACGGAGTTGCGTCCCGCGGCCACCTTCCCGGACGCTCCGGGTACGCGCGAATCCCTTCCAATGAGCAACGGAACTCTGCCGGCACTGCCGGGTGCGACGCGAGCGGTGGAGGTGCGCCACCAAGGTGAGCTGCTCGGCGCACTGAGTGTCAACAAGCGTCGTGGTGAGGCGTTGACGCCGATCGAGCAGAAGCTGGTCGACGACCTCGCCCATCAGGCGGGATTGGTCCTCAAAAACGTAGGCTTGAGCGCGGACCTGCAGGTGCGGCTGGATGAGTTGCGCGCCTCCCGGCAGCGGCTGGTGAGTGCCCAGGACGTGGAGCGCCGGCGCCTGGAACGCGACCTGCATGACGGCGCCCAGCAGCACCTAGTGGCGCTGAAGGTGAAGCTGGGGCTTGCGGAGATGCTCCTGGGACGGGATCCGGAGAAGGCGGCGGCCATTTTGGAGCAGCTCAAGGGCGATGCCGATGAAGCCCTGGACACCTTGCGCGACCTTGCCCGGGGGATCTACCCACCGCTGCTCGCCGACAAGGGGCTCATGGTGGCGTTGGAGTCGCAGGCGCGCAAGTCGACGGTGGCGGTGACCGTGGAGGCGGAGGGAGTGCAGCGCTACGCGCAGGATGTTGAGGCTACGGTGTACTTCTGCGTGCTCGAGGCGCTGCAGAACGTGCAGAAGTATGCGGCCGCGTCACAGGTGACGGTCCGGCTGCGCGAGGACGATCGCGCGCTGCGCTTCGAAGTGCAGGACGACGGGAAGGGCTTCGATGCCTTCACGACACGCAAGGGCGCCGGCCTAACCAACATGAGCGATCGGGTGGATGCGCTGGGCGGCAGCCTCGAGGTCGAATCCCAAACTAGCGCCGGCACCTGCGTGCGTGGTCAACTGCCAGTTCCCGCACGCGCGGCAGCGGCCGTCTGATCACCAATACGGAGTTCGTGAACTAACCGGAGATCAGCGGGTACGCTGAGGTGGCCCACACAAGCGTCTGTCACCAGAAGGCCCGAGCATTCGCGATGGCCAATGCTCCGATGCCAACGCTGATGCCAACCGGAGGTCGGAGCGAGTCGGTTGCTGTCGGTCTGACTGTCACGTTTGCATTCATGAGACATTCTCAGACGGGCCCTGTCGGGACATGTACGCTTTCTGGAAATGCGGTTGGTGGGGTAACCCGCCACGAGGGTTCGAATCCCTCTCGCTCCGCGTTTCCCTTAGCAGATAAGGCGTTTGGACGGCTCACATTGCAGAATATCGCGTCCACGCCGACTCAACGAGGGGCTCATTTGATGCCAAAGTGATTGCCGATCACCCGGCAAACGCGTGTGCGCTGACGAAACGACGCCGCCTGCGACCCTAGTTCGTGAGGGGGTGCTAAATGTCGAGCAGTCCAGCGCGCTCGATGCCGGCTCGATCGGAAGCGATGGCGACGACATCACCAGGGACGCCCGCGGACTCGGCCTCAGCGAAGCCGTCGTAGACGTCGTATGTCGATCTGGACCTGTGCGCGTCGCTCCAGATCACCATCTTCCCAGTGGCGGTCTCGGCGACGGCGAACGTGGTGCCGCCCACCACCTGAGTCCCGCTGCGTAGGTCATCACCCTCGTGCACTGAGCGGTAATGCTCGTCCGGTTCGATGAGCCATCTCGCAACAAACGCCGTGCTCAGCAGCTCGCCGGTCGAGCGATCCTCGTATTCGATGACCTGTCGCTCCATTGGATTACCCTCCGGCTGCTGACGTCAGCCAGCAGCCCTTCGGTTATGGGGCGAGACGTAGGTGCCTCGCCAACTAGCGTCTCCACGTGTTCCCCGATGTTCTCGTGTTTGTCGCGGATGCAGCTTCGCCTCGTCGCGCGTCTCGCCCTCGACCTGGAGCACCTGCGGACGTCGTATACCTCATCGATAACCTGCGCATTGCTTGGTTTGGCCATCCATCGCTCGTGCCGCTGAGGTCAGCCCTCGGGAAGGTCCAACCAAACCAACCACACGCGGTGCCACCGGCCGAGCGGGAAGCGCGCGCAGCATGCGCCGGGAGACCTCCTCGACCGAGCCGATGCCTTCGATCTCCGCGACCAGCCCTTGCTTGCGGTAGTGGTCGAGCACCGGCAACGTCTTCTCCAGGTAGACCGCAATACGGCGCTGGGCGGTCTCCGGCCGGTCGTCCGCGCGCACGATGAGGTCCCTGCCGTCCGCCTCGCAGTCCAACGGTCGGGGCTGGTCAGGCTCGAACGCGTAGCTTCGTCCGCAGCCCGGGCAGGTCAGCCTGGTCGTGATGCGCCGGATCAGCTCAGCCTCGGGCACGTTCAGGTACAGGATGCGGTCGAAGCCAGTCGCCATCGACGCCGCCAGCGCGTCGAGCGCTCGGGCTTGGGGCACGGTGCGGGGGAAGCCGTCGAGTAGGAAGCCGTCCCGGCGGTCGCTCCCCCGTAGGCGCTTCCTGATGATGTCGATCATCAGCGCGTCCGGAACCAGGTCGCCGCGCTGCATGTAGGCCTGGACGCGCAGCCCCAGCTCGGTTCGCTCGGCCAGCTCGGCGCGCAGGATGTTCCCCGTCGCGATCGCGGGAATGTCGAGGCGCGTGGCTAAAAGGTCCGCCTGCGTCCCCTTGCCACTGGCCGGCGCCCCGAGGAGCAGCAGATTCAGCCGCGGCCTGTCTCCGGGGACAAACGGTAGTGCTCGCTCCGTCGGCCAGTCGCATTCAGTGGCACGAATACCCGTATTGGGGAGTCCGGGCGCCTGGGGGCTGATGGCGGCTTCGACGACCAACGGGGTTAGGATCGGTCGCTCCTCGACGATGAGTGCCGGCTTGAACCGGTGTACGACGGCAGCTTTCATGGGGCGACTCCTCGCGAATCAGTTGGCTTCGTCCCGGCTTGGAC
>JBAPWO010000062.1:0-1907 GCA_049283735.1 Candidatus Dormiibacterota bacterium | reverse complement strand
GATAATAGTGAGCATGGCGGCTCACCTTCGCCCCACCCGCCGGCCGACGGCGCCACGTGAGCGCCGCGGCCCTGCCTGGGCCGGCCACGTTCCGGGTCCCACCGATTCGATGCCGGATCAGGTCGTGCAGTTCCTCGACTGGTTGCGGGTGCAGCGCAATCGCCCCGCGACCACGGTGCGCGCCTACCGGCAGGATCTCGCCAAGTTCGTCGCGTTCCTGCGGACCCGCCCGCTCGCCGATGAGCTGCTCTCCGGGGTCGACCGTGCGATGCTGCGCCGCTATCAGATCGAGCTCGCCGACGTCCTGCCCAACCCTCGCTCGCGTGCCCGGGCGCTGGTCGCGCTGCGGCGGTTCCTCGCCTATGCCTACGACGAAGGCTGGGTCGCGGCGGAGCTGAGCAGACAGGTCTCGGTGCCTCGGTATGTGGTGGGTGACCCGCACCCGGTGCCGACCGAGCATGTGCCGCGACTGCTCGCCGCGCTGCCCAAGGAGACCCTCCGCGATCGTCGCGACCGCGCCCTCATCCAGCTGCTGCTGAGCACCGGGTGTCGCATCGCCGAGGCGTGCGGGCTGGATCGCGGCGACGTCCGACCCGAGGGATTTCGCGTTCTTGGCAAAGGTGGCAAATACAGAACTGTATATTGCACCGAGGGTGCCTTCGCGGCTGTCGATGACTACCTCAAGATGCGTGGCCCTGACCCCTCCCCTGCCCTGTTCATCAGTGTCGCGCGCGCCGACGTGCCCCACGGACGCGCCCTGCCGCACAACCGCCTCACCACCGACGGCGCCCGGCGAGCGTTGAGCGCGCTGCGACGGCGCATGGGCGTCGATCCGGAGATGTTCGATCTCTTCAGCGATCTCCGCACTCCGCACGCCGCCCGGCACACGGCGGCGACCACGCTGCTCGAGGCGACCGACGGCGATGTGCGGCTCGTGCAGGAGGTGCTCGGGCACGCAACCCTCGAGACGCTCAAGGTCTACACGGAGATCACCGATCGGCGCAAACGCCAGGCATATCGGCGCCTCGGCGACTATCTCGACGAGGTGGCCGCCCGCGCATGACGCGGCCGAGGCGCCGCCGTCGGTCGCTACGCTTGCGGCCGCCAGGTGTTGCCGAGCACGCGCACCGCGCTGCCTCCGTTCTCCTCACAGCAGGCGAGCAGCTCTGCCCCGATCGGCGGGTACATCTCGAGGTCGCTGAGCGCCTGGAGCGGTTGCCACTTCGCGTCGCGGAGTGACTTGTCGTCCATCCCGACGGCGAGCGTCCCGCCGCGAATCGTGCCCGCGTAGACGGCGTTGACGATGTGGCGGCCGCCGGGTTTCGGGTCGATCGCCTCGCAGACCAGAAGAAGCCGGCCGATCTCGACGGTATAGCCGGTCTCCTCGAGCAGCTCGCGCGCGCCCGCCGCCACCCTCGTTTCGCCGGCGTCCACGCCGCCGCCGGGGACGAGCCAATACGAGCGGCCACCTTTCTCATGCCTGACGAGGAGCACCTCCCCGTCGCGACAGATGAGCACGCCGACGCGGATCCGGATGGCGCGATCGCTCACCTGGCGATTATCCGGCCCGAAGAGCGGGACGCGATCTCCACACCGGCGCTTGACTCGAACATCCGTTCCCTGGTACTGTCATCGCCATGGAACATCCGTTCGGTGCAGGAACATGATCCAGGACGGCCTCGGTCCAAACCGCTTCTCGCGTCAGGCAGATCGTCTCAGCCGCCCGGCGCGGCTCGCCCTCGTGGTTGCCACCGCGGCCGCCGGGCTCGTCGTCGTCGGCGGTGTCGCCTACGCGGGATCTCCCACCACGAACACGCGAGTGGTCGTCCATACGGGCGACACACTCTGGGGCGTCGCGGCAGCGCACTACCCCGGCTCGAACATCGAAGAGTCGATCTCGATCATCG
>JBAPWO010000061.1:0-1709 GCA_049283735.1 Candidatus Dormiibacterota bacterium | reverse complement strand
GTCTTTGAGGCAGAAATGCAGCAATGCCTACCAAATGGGATTTTTTTGCGTCTATTCTTAGATAGAGACCTCCGGAGACTGATCTGATGCTTAAGCGTCAAGTTTTACTATCTACGCTGCTTTTTTTCGCGATCAATGCTGTTTTCGTTAAAGCTCAAAGCCCAACCGCACCCGCTAGTCAGAAGACTGCATCGCGAAAGACGAGCATGCCTTACACCGGGGATCTTTCGATTTTCGAGTCTCCTGGACGAGAAGAACGTTTGCAGATCAACCGTGTCATGGACATTCTTGAGATCACTCCCGGGAAAACCGTAGGCGATATC
This sequence comes from Candidatus Dormiibacterota bacterium, assembly GCA_049283735.1. Lineage (GTDB taxonomy): Bacteria > Chloroflexota > Dormibacteria > Aeolococcales > Aeolococcaceae > Palsa-851. The sequence continues at coordinate 1,386 of JBAPWO010000061.1, read as the reverse complement.
GGCGCTGGCTCAGGGTGGTTTACGGTGCGGGCAGCGCGACGGGTCACGGAAACCGGCGCGGTTTATGCCGTTGACATCAATCCCGAGGCTACCCGTTATATCGACGCCAAAGTTCAAAAAGAAGGCCTGCATAATGTGAAAACCATTCTCAGCAAGAGCGATGATCCGGAACTGCCGGCAGGCAAGGTCGATGCTGTCTTACTGCTGAAGACCTACCATGAAGTTGCCGATCCCGACGTCCTGTTGCGAAATCTGCGCGGCTCGCTTCGGCCTGGCGCCCGGGTTGGAATTATTGACCGCAACGGAAATGGCGAAAATCATGGGATAGGGCGAGACATCGTTATTAAAGAGGCTGCGGAAGCGGGTTATGTCTTGGCGTCGCAGTACGACTTTGTGAAAGGTGACGGGATGGATTATTTTCTGGTGTTCGTGGCTAAAAGGTAAGGAGTTGCTTCTTCGCGGGAGTTGCCGGCGTTATGCTGCCTCCCAATGCGCAACGGAACTTTGCCCCGCCCGGACGGGCAAGGGCTAATCTTCCACTACTCTGGCAGTCATTTCTTCAGCGGGGGAGCCAGCGGTCATGCCTTGAGCGATGATCAACTGTCGGCCTTCCACCCTGATCTTCGGCAGACGTAATCCAAATAAAGTTGCGCCTCCGATGCATGCGACCGCCCCCATGGCGACGGTTAATGGCGCGCCCAGCCGATCCGCCAATGCTCCTCCGAGGAAGGCGCCGAATGGAGCCATGCCCATAAACATCATCGAGTAAACGGCCATTACTCTGCCGCGCAAATGATCCGGCACCATGGCCTGGATCAGCGTATTCGAGGCCGACATTTGCAACATCATGCCGAAGCCCACCGGAAGCAGAAGGGCGGTCGACAGCCAGAAATTTCGGGAGAGACAAAACAGGATTAGACCGGCCCCGAAGCCTCCGCAAGAAAATGCGACCCATTTGCCTAAGCCCTGCACACTGGTGCGGGCTGCCAAAGTCAGAGCACCCAGTAAAGCGCCTATACCCGTGGCTCCCATGAGGATTCCCAATCCACGAGCCCCGCCATGCAGAATCTTGTCGGCGAAGACCGGCATGAGAATGGTGTAGGGCATCGCCACCAAACTCACCAATCCCAGTAGTAACAGGATGGCGCGTATTGGAGCGGTCTGGCGAACGAAGTTGAAGCCTTCGATAATATGCGCCCAGGGGGAAGCGGCGGACACGCGACGAGCCGGCCGCTGCACTCGCATCATCATTAGTCCAACGATGACTGCGATGTAACTCACGCCGTTGGCAAAGAAACACCAGCCTTCGCCAATCTTGGCTACCAGAATTCCGGCAATCGCCGGGCCGACGATTCGCGCTCCATTGAACATGGACGAGTTCAAGGC
>JBAPWO010000060.1:0-13587 GCA_049283735.1 Candidatus Dormiibacterota bacterium | reverse complement strand
TCGGCGCGCGATTCTGGAAAGCGTTCTACGCCGCCCGAGCCACCAACTGGCCGCTCGCGAGCTGGCAGCTCCGGGAGATGCGCAAGCTGCTCCGCCTCTGCGAGGTGACCCGCCCGAAGTACACGACCGACATCGAGGCATGGATGCTCGACGACCTCGACCCGCTCATGGCCGCGCTCGACGCCCATGACTTCGGGGCGTTCGAGAAGCTCTATCACGAGGCGGTCGACTCCGCGAACGACCTGCACCGGCGCTGGCAGAAAGAGTGGATCGTCTGGAAGCTTCCCGACGCTCCGCCGCCCGACCTGGATCTCACACCCAGAGGCTAACCGCTACGTCGGATCGTGATCGGATGATGGCGTCGCTGATCGAGCACGGAATCCGGACGCCGGCCGTGCTCCATGCGATGGCGGGCGTGCCCCGCGAGGAGTTCGTGCTCGAGGCTGATCGGGAGCGCGCCTATGCGGACCGGGCGCTGCCGATCGACGCCCCCGGCCAGACCATCAGCCAGCCGCTCATGGTCGCGGTGGTCGTCGAAGCGCTCGAGCTGCACGACGGCGACCGAGCGCTCGACGTGGGGACGGGCTCCGGGTATCAAGCGGCGGTGATGGCCGCCTGCGGTGCTCGGGTGGTCAGCATCGAGCGGGTCGCTTCGCTCGCCCGGACGGCCGCGGAGCGGCTGCATCGGCTCGCCTATGACGTCGAGGTCATCGAGGGTGACGGCACGCTCGGGGTTCCGGAACGGGCGCCGTTCGACGCGATCGCGGTCGGTGCGGCCGCACCCCGCCTTCCGGTCGCGCTTGCCCGCCAGCTCGTCGAAGGTGGGCGGCTCGTGGTGCCGATCAGCGACGGCCCGAATGGCGAGGAGCTCACCCGTCTGCGCCTCGTCAACGGACACTGGGAAACGGAGTCGCTCGGGCCGTGTCGGTTCGTGCCCTTGATCGGCGCCGACGGCTACGCGGGCGCCGAGGCGGGCTGACCGACCGGCGATGCAGGATCGCCGGCAGGCACGCGGAACATCCTGATCCGAGCGGCACCGGCCGATCGCTCGACAGCCTGGGACGAGGCGTCGCCGAAGGCCGAGGCGAGCACCAGACCGACCTCCTGCTCGCCGGGGCGCCGATCCAGGTCGGGACGGGACAGGGTCACCGCGTACTGATCGATCCCGTCCGGCCGGTTCGGATACCGGGATCGGGTGACGCTGACGCGCAAACCGAGCTCGGGGAGATCGAGCTGGTGCCGCCCCGGCTCGCGCAGAGCGTCGGGGTGGAGGAAATCCTCGTCGGCACGACGGCGGAGATCGAGCAGCTGCTCCTCGATCGATCGAGAATCACCCATCCCCCTACGTTTAGCATGTCGGTGGCGCGAGGTATTCGATAAGGGCGTCCCGCAGACGCGTAATCGAACATTCTGTTTTCAGTCCCGGAGGACCCCAACATGGCAAAGACCGTCGGCATCGACCTCGGCACCACCAACAGCGTGGTCGCAGTGATGGAGGGCGGCGAGCCCGTCGTCATCGCCAACGCCGAGGGCGGCCGCACCACCCCGTCGGTGGTCGCCTTCACGCGCACCGGTGAGCGCCTGGTCGGACAGCTGGCCCGGCGTCAGGCCGCAGTCAACCCCGAGAACACCGTCTACTCCATCAAGCGCTTCATGGGCCGGTTGCTCAGCGAGGTGAGCACCGAGGCGAAGCAGGTCCCGTACAAGGTCGTCGCCGGCAAGGACGGCCGTGCCGAGGTGGAGGTCAACGGCGAGAACCACACGCCCGAGCAGATCTCCGCGATGATCCTGCAGAAGCTCAAGACCGACTCCGAGGCGTACCTCGGCGAGAAGGTCACCGACGCGGTGATCACCGTTCCCGCGTACTTCAACGACGCCCAGCGGCAGGCGACCAAGAACGCCGGCCAGATCGCCGGACTCAACGTCCTGCGGATCATCAACGAGCCCACCGCGGCCGCGCTCGCGTACGGACTCGAGAAGAAGGAGAACGAGAAGATCCTCGTCTTCGACCTCGGCGGCGGGACGTTCGACGTCTCGATCCTCGAGGTTGGCGAAGGTGTTTTCGAGGTGAAGGCCACCAACGGTGACACCCACCTCGGCGGCGATGACTACGACCGCCGCATCGTGGACTGGCTTGCCGATGAGTTCAAGCGCGATCAGGGCATCGACCTCCGCGGCGACCGCCAGGCGCTCCAGCGGCTGACCGAGGCTGCCGAGAAGGCAAAGATCGAGCTTTCGCAGCGTCAGGAGACCGAGGTCAACCTGCCCTTCATCACCGCCGATGCATCGGGCCCGAAACACCTCGCAATCACACTGTCGCGCAGCAAGTTCGAGCAGCTCACCGACGACCTCACGTCGCGCTGCCGCGGCCCGTTCGAGTCCGCGCTCAAGGACGCCGGCATGACCGCGCAGCAGCTCGATGAGGTGATCCTGGTCGGCGGATCGACGCGCATGCCGGTGATCCAGGAGCTCGTCAAGAGCTTCACCAACAAGGATCCGCACCGCGGCGTGAACCCGGACGAGGTGGTCGCGGTCGGCGCCGCCATCCAGGCCGGGGTGCTCAAGGGCGAGGTCAAGGACGTCCTCCTCCTCGACGTGACGCCGCTGTCGCTCGGGATCATGACCGAGGGCGAGGTGAACACCAAGCTGATCGAGCGCAACACGACCATCCCGACTGCCAAGACGCAGGTGTTCTCGACCGCGTCCGACAGCCAGCCGTCGGTCGAGATCGTGGTGCTCCAGGGCGAGCGTCCGATGGCGCGGGACAACCGCATCCTCGGAACCTTCAGCCTCGACGGCATTCCACCCGCACCGCGCGGCATGCCCCAGATCGAGGTCGGCTTCGACATCGACGCCAACGGCATTCTCAACGTCAAAGCCAAAGACCGCGGTACCGGCAAGGAGAACAAGGTCACCATCACCGGTTCGACGACGCTCCAGAAGGACGAGGTCGAGCGCATGGTGAAGGAGGCCGAGGTGCACGCTGACGAGGACCGCAAGCGAGCCGAGTCAGTCGAGACCCGAAACCGTGCCGACCAGCTCGCCTACCAGGCCGAGAAGGCGCTCGCGGACGCGGGCGACAAGGTGCCCGCGGAGCTGCGCACCGATATCGAGGCCAAGGTGAAGGCAGTTCGTGACGCAATTGCCAGTAACGACTCGGACGCCATCAAGCGCGCCCACGACGACCTTGCCGCGTCGATCCAGAAGATCGGCGAGGCCGTGTACGCCCAGAGCCAGCAGGCTCAGCCCGATGGGGGCGAGCCGCACGCCGGCAATGGTGATGGCGGCGCGCCGGATACCGGTGCCGGAAGCGGTGCCGGCGCCGGCTCGGACGACGTCGTCGACGCTGAGTTCAAAGAGGTCTAACTCCTCGTAAAGATGCTGCGGTGCGGGGCGCGCGGTGCGCCTCGCCCGTGGTATCGGCATCGAACACTCGCCGGCGGCCGGCGCCCGAAGGGCGGTCGATCTACTGCCGAGGAATCGACTGCCGGATCGTCGCCGATGTCGGCGGCGAGGGAGCCCCGCCCGGCGGCAGCGCCGAGATTGTCGAGACCGGAGTGCCGCCGCGCCCGCGTCCCTTGGGCACGCCCCGGTGGAATGCAGCCCGCAGCAGGATCGGCACCGCCGCGGAGAGCACCCCGGTGAAGAAGGTCAGCCCATTGGGCAGATCGTTGTAGTTGGAGAGGCCGAGGTAGCAGAACAGCGCCGTCAGGAACGCGGCGATGATGATCACCGCCATCCCCGCGACCAGCACGACCTCCTGGTTGCGCTCGCTCACAATGGGGTGGTCCGGCCGGCGCTGCTGAAGCATCCGGTAGATGTTCAGGCCGGCCCACGAGTTGAGCATCAGCCCGCTCACGAAGGCGAGGATCGAGATGGTCCAGCGGAACTCGGTCAGGTTCTTGGCGATGAAGATCGAGATGTTGACCACGATGAGTGCGGTCGGGGTCAGCGCTCCGATGACCGGGATCGTCCAGCGCTTGAGCGCCGCACCCGCCCCGGTACGCCCGGGCTGACCCGCGACGAACTCTGAGCGTCTCCGGGGGCGAAAGTGCATGCCGTAAGCGTACGGTTCCCAGCCCCTTGAGGAACGCCCCATCCCGAGTACGGTCGAGATCGTTCGTCACCGCCCCGTTTCCGGACTGCGAGCGGTCACCCATTCGGCGCCCCCGCTGCCCCAATAGGCTCGATCCATGCGTGCGCGTCGGCCGGGCCGCAGCCTCTTCGTCCGCAGGTTCGGCCTGCGAACCAGCCTCGCCGGCCGGCTTCTGGCCGGTGGGATCGTCTTCACCGCGCTCCTGATCGCGGGTGTCAGCGGGTTCCTGCTGGTGAGCCGCTCGCAGCAGACCGACGCCGGGGCGCTGTCCAACGCGGACAACCGCGCGGGGGTCGCCGCGGAGCTCATCTCCCGCGTGGTCCAGCCGCAGGCGCAGTACGCGGCCACGGCGGTCGCCTCGCTGACATCGCTGCAGATGGCGCTGAGCAGCAGCAACCCGAGCGCGCTTGTCGCCATTGAGTTCACCGAGAAGCGGATCGTGAACCTGCCGGGGCTCGGCGTCGCCATCCTGGACAGCCGCGGCACCGTCCTGTACACCAGCGAGTGCGATGGAGCCGGCCAGGGGGGCGCCACGACCCATCCGGCGACCAGCGATTGCGAGCAGAGCGCCATCCCGCATGTCACCAACAGCCTCGCATCGGTGCGTGATGCCCTGCAGGTTGCGGCGACCGCGGCGTGTCGAGAGTCAAGCGCGACGATCGCAGCAAGCCCGGCACTGCGGGCCCAGTGCCCTCCCGGGATCGAGGGCGTTGAAATGCTTGCCGGAGGCATCCCTGCGCTCGATGTGGCCGTGCCGGTGTTCAACGTCCAGGCAGGCACCAACGCACCGCTCGGGGTGGTCGTCTACTGCGCGCCGCTGCAGACCCAATTCGCGCGGTACGGGCCGGTGATCGGGTACGCGCCGGTCTTCCTCAGGGCCGGCGCAGGCTCGGGGACGACGTTCATCCGATTCACGTCACAAGCGGATACCCCAACCCCATCGGTCGCACCCCCGGCGATCACCCAGCAGGTCGCCCACCCGCCGTCGTTCTCAGGCGTGGCCGTCGCCCACGCCATCTACACGGTGGCGGGGGTCGGGGCCGTCGCCGGGAGCTTCGTCCCGCTCGAGGCGCCGGGAGCAACGGCGATCGCCGGCTATCTCGGCGTCGAGGTCCCGGTGTCGATCTTCGCCGCCGGAACCGCGCAGGATGAGGGAACGATCGCGCAGATCGCATTCACGGCGCTCATCGTCGTGTGTCTGCTCGTATTGCTCTTCGTCGATCGGTTCGTGCGCCGCCCCGTCGGCCGGCTGGAGCGCGGCGTCGAACGGATCGCTTCGGGCGACTACACGACCGACATACCGGTCACGTCGCGCGACGAGCTCGGGCGGCTGGCCGCCGGGGTGAATCGCATGCGCGGACAGATCGCCGGTTACATCGAGCACATCGACGGATCGGTGGGGCGCCTCCAGGAGGTGTCGCGGGCATTGACGATGACCACCGGGGGCATCGAGCAACTTCAGGACGCGGTGCTCGGCGCCGCCGACGCCATCGCGGGTGGATCCGCGAGCGCGACCCTCTACACAAGACGTGGTGCGGAGTTCCTGCGGATGCGCAGCCGTGGCCCGGAGATGCCCGACATGGCCGAGGCCATGCCGCTTGAAGAGTTGAGCGCCGGCCACGCGGTCCGTCTCGACTGGGGTGGCCGGCCTGCGATCGCGGTGCCGATGCTCTTCCAGGAGGCGCTGACCGGCGTCCTGGTGGTCGCGTCGGACAGTCAGGTTGCCGAGAGTGACGAGCGCGCGCTGATCACCCTTGCCAACAACGCCGCCGTGGCGGTGGAGAACACTCGCACCCTCGAGCAGGAACGTGAAGCGGTGCGCCGCCTCAGCGAGCTGAACCAGTTGAAGAGCGACTTTCTCGACACCGCGCAGCACGAGCTGCGCACACCGGTGCTCGCCATTCAGGGACAGATCGAATTGCTCAACTTCGCCTGGGGCAAGTGGGACGATGCGACCCGGCTCGAGATCGTCCGTGACGTCGACATCTCGGTGCGACTGCTCGGCGAAACGGTCGAGAACATCGTCGACTTCGCGCTGGTGAACTCAGACACGATCGACGTGCGCATGTCGTCGGTCGACGTCGCGACCGCGATCGGCGACGCGGCCAACGACGTGCGACGCCACTTCAAGGATGAGCTTCCCGTCGAGCTCACCATCGACGTGCGCGGCTCACCCGCGGTGAACGCGGACCCGTTTCGCTTCCGTCAGGTGCTCCGCGCGCTGATCGACAATGCCGTGAAATTCACGCCGGAAGGCGGCCACGTCAGCGTCAGCGCCCGTCCGCTCAAGGGCACCGGCCGCTGTCGCATCGACGTTGCGGACGACGGCATCGGCATCAGCGCGGAGGCGATCCCCCGTCTCTTCGACCGTTTCTACCAGGAGGACAACAGCCGGACGCGCCGCCACGGCGGCATGGGCATGGGGCTCGCGTTGGTGCGCCGCCTCTGCGATGCGCACGGCGCGACCGTGAAGGCGCAGAGCGACGCGAACGGCGGGAGCAGGTTCACGATCCTCTGGCCACTCACCGACGCGCCGCCCGAGCCGGCCCCGGCCGCGCTGTTCTTTGAACCCGTCCCGGCCGCCACCACCTAGTGACAACTGAGGCCGCTGCCTCGAGGCTGGACTCAGTGCGAGGCGACCGCTGCGAAGACGGTGTCCCCGCTCGTGACCGACACCCCGTCCTCGAAGACGACCGTGTTGGTTCGCACCGAGGTGACGCGCGGACCGGGAAGCAGGATGCCGGCCACATTCAGCGGATCGGTCGCGGAGACGCGTACCACCTCCGACGAGCGCTCGCGCCGGCGCACGCTGCGCAGCTGATCGACCGCTTCCGGCAGCGCGAATTGCTCGCCGGCAAAGCCGGTGACGAATCGTCCGCCGCGCGCGGTGCCGCGCGCTTCCATGCGGCGCAGCGCCCAGACCACATCGCGCCACGGCAGCGCGATGGTTTCACGGGCGACGACGTCGCGGAACACGACTCCCCAGCGGACCAGCAACTGCTCGGCGATGGCCTCAGCGAGGGCATCGTGCTCGGCCACCGACGTCACCCGGGGGATCAGCGACCACCTGCCTTCGCCTGACGAGTAGCCGCTCACCCCGTGGCGGAGTCCGCGGTGATGGGGACGTGAGCCCAAGCGGCGGCTCACGAGCAGGCGCCGGACCGCGCTGAATCCGTCGGCGGTGAGCAAGCCGCGGGAGACGCCGTCCCACAGTGCCGCCTCGACCTCGCTGGGAAGCCTGCGCGCAAGCGTGACGATGTCGCTGGTGAAGAGCGCGCCGTGCTCGCGGAGCGCGTCGAGCACATCGAGGGTCGCGCCCGAGGTCGGCTCCAGAGGCTGCGCCTCGCCGCGCACCGACTGGAGCAACCATGGGAGATCCGACCGCATCACCAGCGTGACCGGGGTTGCGCGCGACGCTGACGAGCTGCTTCGCGCTGGCGACCCCGTGCCGGGATCTTCACGGACCCGGAGGCGCGCCCACGCCACCTCTCCCGACATGCACAGCTCGTCGAGCCAGGCGCTGCGGTAGCCCGCCACGCGGCTCGGCAGCACGGTCTCCTCCCACACGCCGGCGGGAATCTCGAAGCCCTGAAGCTGCGCAATGGTCGCGGCGACTCCGGCGCGGCCCTCGCGCTGCGTCCCGGGTGCGACGCGTTGCCAGCGAAGCAGGAAGCGCACGAAATCCTGGGCCGTGACCGGTTCGATCTCCTGGCGCAAGCGTTGCTGCGTATAGCTGTGAATGCGAACGAGCAGACGCCGCGCGCACCACTGGTCGTCGCTGATCCCCGGATCGAAGTGGCCGCGGATGACGAACCCTTCACCTTCGACGACCGCGAGCCCGATCGCCACCTCGGATGCAGCCAGCCCGGTGCGCTCCGAGAGTGCATCGGCAGTCATCGGGCCAGTCACTTCGAGATGGCCGCGCAGGATCGACGCGATGAGTGAGTCGCGGTCCAGCGATGCTCCGCCAAACCCTCGCAGAGGCACACCCGGGCGCGGCGCCAGCGTTGCCCCCGGCCAGAGTACCTCGACGCCCGCCGCGCGCTCGGTCGCGCACCAGAACACCTCGGATTCGTTGGTGACCGTGAGCGCTCTGCCACGTGCAACGAGCTCGTCGAACCATGCGGCCCACGACGGGACGGCCCTGGTCACCACCAGCGCGATCAGCAGGTCGTGCAGCTCATCGTGATCGCGTGGCTCCGGGGCAGCCTCGGCGCGCACGCGCGCGATCGCGTCGGGGTCGAGCGCGGCAAGGTCGCGCGCCTCGACCGGGAGACCGCGACGCAGGGTGATCGCCCGGCTTCGCCGCTCCTCGAGTGGGGCGTCGTCGAGGAACGTGTAGGGCCTGCCGTTGACGATCTCGTGTGCGAGCGGCGACGGCTCCACGGTGTCGCGGAAGGTGATCTGGACTTCCTTTCGCTCGATGCGCGCGACCAGCTCGCGCAGCGAGTCCACGTCCATCACCTCGTGCAGGCAGTCGTGCATGGTCTGATTGACGAGCGGATGGTCGGGTGGCTCGACCGGTCCCGTCGGGTTCTCGTTCTGGCACGCAACCAGCTGCGGAAACACCGCGCCCATGATGTCGTCGGATTCGAGCCGCTGTATCGGTGCCGGGTTCTTGCGGCCCCCTTTGAAGCGGAGCACGGTGAGCGATCGATTGAGGTTCCAGCGCCAGCGGACCGCCCACATCGGTGCGAAGATCGCCGCCTTCCGGAGCACCTCCTCCACCGTGTTCGATGACAGGAACTTCGGAACGTCCTCGAGCGGAAAACTGTGCTGAGGACCAAGCGACAGCAGCACACAATCGTCACTCGCCGCCGCCTGCAACTCGAAGTCAAAGGTCGCGCAGAATCGTTTTCGCAAGGCGAGACCGAGCGCCCGGTTCACCCGGCCGCCGAACGGAGCGTGCACCACCAGCTGCATGCCGCCGCTGTCATCGAAGAATCGCTCCAGAACAATGTGCTCGAGAGTCGGCACCACACCGAGTGCGGTGCGACCCGCTGCCAGGTAACGGACCACCATCGCGGCGACCTCGTTGTCTACGCCGGCTCGCTGCTCGACCCACGAGATCGCCTCGTCGGCGCCGCCCTCCGCGAGCAGAGCATCCACCCCACTGCGGAGGTCCGACACCTCGCGTGACAGCTCCTCGGTGCGCGCCGGCGCCTCACCGAGCCAGAACGGAACCGACGGGGGCGCACCGTGCGCATCGACGACGCGCACGGTCCCCGCGACCACACGCCGGATCTTCCACGAGGTGCTGCCGAGCAGGAAGATGTCACCGGCCGACGATTCGATCGCCCAGTCCTCGTTGACCGTGCCGATGAAGGTGTCATCGGGTTCAGCGAGCACTCGGTAGTCGCCGGTCTCGGGGATCGCCCCTCCAGACGTCAGCGCCGCCAGGCGCGCGCCGCGGCGCGCACGGACCTCGCCGTTGATCTGATCCCGATGCAGGTACGCCGCGACCCTGCCGCGCCCGGTGGGAATGCCGTCGGACGCCAGTTCGACGACGCGGTCGAAGTCGTCGCGCGACAGCTCGGCAAACGGCGCTGCCTTGCGCATCAGCTCGAAGAGGTCGTCCTCACGCCAGCTGTCGGCCGCGCACTCGGCGATGATCTGCTGCGCAAGGATATCGAGGGGGAGCAGCGGGGGATGCACGGCGTCGAGCGCTCCGCTTCTCACGCCGGCGAGCAGCGCAGTGCACTCGACCAGCTCGTCCCGCGTCATCGGGTACAGACGGCCCTTTGGCATGCCACCGCGGCTGTGGCCAGAGCGACCGACTCGCTGCAGGAAGGTCGCGATACTGCGAGGCGAGGCGATCTGGCACACCATCTCGATGGGTCCGATGTCGATGCCGAGCTCGAGTGAAGCGGTCGCGACCAGCGCGCGCAGCTCACCGGCGCGCAGCTGCGATTCGACACGCTGGCGCCGATCCCTGGAGAGGCTCCCGTGGTGCGCCGCCACCGCATCGTCACCGAGCCGCTCGGCGAGCAGATGGGCGACGCGCTCGGCCATCCGCCGGGTGTTGACGAAAATGAGCGTGGTGCGGTGCGCACGCACGTGCGCGGCGATGGCGTCGAGCACCTCGCCGAGTTGCTCGCGTGACGCTACCGCCTCGAGCTCACCCGACGGCAACTCGATCGCGACATCAAGTGCGCGGCGGTGGCCGACATCGACGATGGCGCAGCGCGGACTGCCGTCGGGATTGCTCCGTGAAGGGCCGGCGCCGACCAGCAGCCGCGCAACCGTCTCGATCGGTCGCTGCGTCGCCGACAGCCCGATGCGCACTGGCGGTCGCGCGCACAGACGCTCGAGACGCTCGAGCGTCACCGCCAGGTGGGAACCGCGCTTGTCGCGTGCGACCGCGTGGATCTCATCGACGATGATGGTCGTCACCGTGGTCAGCGCGGCCCGGCTGCGCTGCGCGGTCACGAGCAGGTAGAGGGACTCGGGTGTCGTCACCAGGAAATTCGGCGGGCGCTTGATCATCGCCGCGCGCATCGACTGTGTGGTGTCACCGGTGCGCACCTCGGCCCGAAGGGCAGGCAAGGTCATCCCCATCTCCGCTCCAATCTCGGCGATCTCGCGAAGCGGTGTCTCCAAGTTCTGCTGGACGTCAACCGCGAGCGCCTTCAACGGCGAGACGTAGACGACCTGGGTTGTCCCCTCGACCACCTCGCCGCGATCCGCGGCGCGGTACAGCGCATCGATGCAGACGAGGAATCCCGCGAGCGTCTTGCCCGACCCGGTAGGCGCCGCGATCAGCGTGTTCCTGCCCGCGGCGATCTCCGGCCAGCCCTCACGCTGCGCGGGGGTCGGACCCTCGGGAAACCGCCGCTCGAACCAGGCCCGCACCGCGGGGTGGAACGTGCTCGTATCGCTCATCTGGAACTGTGATTTTAGCATCCCCCACAGAACGGATGTTCGACTGGGTCTCTCCCGCCGACGGGTTCCAGCCCGCTGGGGCCGATACCCTCAACGGCGTCAGCGGTTGTGCGCCTTACTCCTGTCCTGCTCGGCTTCGAGCGCAAGGACGCTGCAGAGAATGAGCAGGTCGTTCTGGCCGTCAACGATGTCAACGCCGTAGGAGTCGGCAAGGCTGATCCAGGCCTTGGAGACCGTGGCGACGGTCTGACCGTTCTCGGTGAGGAGGAAGTCGTGTCCCGCGAAGTTTCCGGTCATCTCCAGGTCGGATCCGCCCGCGACGGAGATCGTCCATTTCGGATGGAACGGTCCGGAAAATCGCTGATGCACCTCTGCGCCGACTCCACCGGTGAGCGTGATGTCGTAGGTCGCCAGCAACGCCATGAGCTTCCGGCTGACCTGTCCAACCTGGTTGCCCGAAAGGTCGTTGACGAGCATCAGGCCGTGCAGGCTGAACACCTTGCCGTCAACCTGGTACACGGGTTGGCCGGCATCATCGAGGATGTCGTTGTCCTCGCCGAGACGGAAGAGTTTCTCGCGAACCTGATATCTCACTGCTCGCCTCCGATGTTGCTCAGAGTTGCACGCGCCCCACGGTGCCAACGATTCTCGCCCCGGGGACGGTCAGACCACTGTACATCCGCGAACACTGGGAGGATGGACGGGTGAGCGGTTGCGCGGCGACCATAACGTATGCGGCATCCCTGTGAGAGCGTCGACGGTGCTCCTGGCCGTGGTCGCTGTTGCAGCAGTTGCAGGAGTCGCGATTTCGACGGTCCAGCGCGCGCCCGCTCCGGCGCCGCCTCCCTCGCGGACGCCATCCGCGGCGCCGACCTCAATCCCTGGGGGACCCATCTCAGGAATCGGCTTCGCCGTCGCTGACGACCCGGCGGCCGCACAGATCGTGCTCTTCGGGGGCGTGGGCAACTACGACAACACATGGACATGGAGCAGCGGTCACTGGGCGCTCGCCAACCCGGCCACGAGTCCACCGGGCCGCATCGACGCCGCGGCCGCGTACGACCCGCAGACGAAACAGGTCCTGCTCTTCGGCGGGCGGCACGCTCCATTCAGCGGCGGCCCATCGCTGAACGACACGTGGGCGTGGGACGGAGCAACCTGGCGCCAGATTGACCGCGGGACTGACGGCCCGACTCCAGGTGAGGGGGCGTCGATGGCATGGGACGACGCGTTGAGCGAGATGGTGCTGGTCACCACCGCTGGCAGCTCGTCCGGAGCCGACCAGACGTGGCTCTGGAGTGGCACGCGTTGGGTGCTCAAGATTCACGGGGGAGTCGCGCCCAGCGCGTTCGACCTTCCGATGGCATTCGATCCGATCACCCGTTCCCTGATCGCGGAGGGATGCTGCTACGCACCGCAATCACAGCTCGGTGCGCTCGACACCACGTGGCGTTGGGATGGGGAGCGCTGGCTGCAGCTTGCCGGCACCGCGCAGCCGCTTCCGGGCTCGGCACTCGCGTTGGATCCGTCCACCCGCCGCCTCGCGCTCTGCAACTGCGGCCCGATGCTGGCACTTCCAGCGCTGGCGTCATGGACCGGACGGACCTGGACGCTGATGAATGTCGCCCGCCTCCCGGTCGAGCCGGTCGCGGAGGTCAGCGACGCTACCAGCCGGCGGCTCCTGATATTCGGCTCTGCGACAACGAGCAGTCAGTACGTCGCGCAGCCGGTGCACCTCTGGGCGCTGATCGGGTCGACGTGGCGACAGCTCGACGCAGCCACGACCAGCGGCTGAGGATGGCCTGACTATTCGAGGGTGCGGAGGCCGCACGGGGTCAACCCAGGGGTTGACCACAGGGGTTGACTGTGACGGAGAAATTCCCATCCACGGGCCGACGACTCCGGCGTCGAGCAACGGAATGATTCGGGGTGTCCACTCGGACAAGAACCACAGAAGCTGAAGGAGCCCCGATGTCGATCACTGACTACCTCATCAACGCAGCGTTCATCCTCCTGGTCGTCAAGCAGGCGCGCGAGCGCAGCCTCGATCGGCGCGCACTGGTGATCCCATTGGTGATGGTGTTCTTCGTCGCCCAGCAGTACCTTCACACCATTCCGACCACCGGCAATGACCTCGTCCTCATCGGCACCCTGGCGACCGCCGGCGTGTCGCTCGGGCTCCTGAGCGGATTTGCGACCCACGTTCGGGCCGGTAGCGAAGGCTTCGCGCTGGCTCGGGTCGGATGGGTGGCCGGTGCCCTCCTGGTTGCCGGAATCTCCTCGCGAATCGTCTTCGCATTCGTGGTCACCCACGGCGCCGAGCCCGCGATCCGTAGCTTCAGCATTGCCCACCAGATCAGCGCCGCGGCCTGGCCGGTCGCGCTGGTCTCGATGGCGATCTGCGAGGTCACCGTTCGCGTGGTCACCGTGCAACTCCGCGGCCGTCGCCTCCAGCTCGAGGCCAGCCCCGTCTCGATTGCCCTCGGCTCCGCCGCCTGAACTCGACAAAGGATCAAGCGCCCCGCGGGTCGACGGGTCGATCCAGGGGCGCTTATCGTCTGCACGCACATGCCGCGGACAGCGCCATCGAGGGAAGTACCCACGACCGT
>JBAPWO010000059.1:0-3498 GCA_049283735.1 Candidatus Dormiibacterota bacterium | reverse complement strand
GGGCTTTCATGCTTCAGGCCAGTCGCGTGCGCAGGTAGGCACAAGACCCAAGCCGGAATCAAGCAAAAGGCCCCCTCCCAGGAGGGGGCCTTTTTTTGTACCCGGCACAACGCGACTGGAGGATCAGACATGGCCGGCCCCCGACAGGCACCCGCCCCGTACGACGGCATGGGCACGCCGACTCGCTGGGACGCAAGCACCCACGACGACGCCACCCAGGCCGAACGCCTCGACGCCGCGCGCGCGGATCGATTCGCTCCCGGCACTCCCCGGCACGACGAGAGCGAGGAGTTCGTGCGCCGATCACTCAGTCGCTACTACCAGTGATCACCGCCCGAACGGATCAACGCTCGAGCGCGGCTGCGACGACAGCAGCAAGCCCCGACGGCTCGGCGGAGCCGGCTCGGATGCTCACCGGCGCGCAGATCGCCCTCGAATCGCTCATCCGCGAGGGTGTCGACACAATTTTCGGGTACCCCGGCGGCGCCAATCTCTGGCTCTATCGCCACCTCCCCGACTATCCAAAGCTCCACCACGTCCTGGTGCGTCACGAGCAGGGAGGCGCGCACGCCGCCGACGGCTATGCGCGCAGCAAGCGCGGGTCGGTCGGCGTCGTCTTCGCGACCAGCGGTCCGGGAGCGCTGAACCTCGTCACCGGGCTCGCGACCGCGTACATGGACTCGGTCCCGGTGGTTGCGATCACCGGCCAGGTGCCGTCGACGGCGATCGGGACGGACAGCTTCCAGGAGTCCGACGTCATCGGCTCGACCATGTCGGTGGTGAAGCACTCGTATCTGATCACCCGGGTCGAGGACATCGCCCCCACCATCAAGGAGGCGTTTCACATCGCCCGGACCGGACGCCCGGGTCCGGTCCTGATCGACTTTCCGAAGGACCTCCAGGCCGCGAAGTCGGCGTTCAACTACCCCGAGGGCCCGGTGCGGCGGCGCTCCTACCCGGCGCCGCCTCGACCTGACCCCGCCAAGCTTCGCCAGATCGCCGAGCTGATCAAGGGCGCGAAGCGCCCTGTGATCCTCGCCGGTCGCGGTGTGCTCATCGCGCGCGCTGAGGAGGAGCTCGCCGAGCTCGCTCACCAGGCGCACATCCCGGTGGGCTGGACGCTGCTCGGCACCGGCGCATTCCCGGTGACCGACCCGATGGCCCTCCAGATGGTCGGCTTCATGGGTGCCGGATTCACCAACAAGGCGGTCTGTGAAGCCGATGTGCTGATCATGATCGGGATGCGCTGCGACGACCGGGTGACCACCCGGCTCGACTCCTTCGCTCCCCGCGTCGAGCACCTCGTGCACATCGACATCGACCCGGCCGAGATCGGCAAGAACGTCGTCCCGCACGTGAGCGTCGTCTCCGACGCGAAGGTCGCGCTCCGCGAGCTGAACCTGCTCGTCGAGCCCAAGCGTGAGCATCAGTGGTTGACCCAGATCGACCAGTGGAAGGAAGAGCACCCGGTGCGCTTCACGAATCACAGCGGCCTGCTCCAGCCGCAGCAGGTGCTCGAGGAGATGTATGCGCGCTGCGATGACGAGGCGATTGTGCTTGCCGACGTCGGCCAGAACCAGATCTGGGCGGCGCTCTGGTTCAACTACAGCAAGCCGGGTCTCTTTCTCAACTCGGGTGGGACCGGGACGATGGGCTACGCATTTCCGGCGTCGATGGGCGCGAAGCTCGCCAATCCGCACAAGACGGTGTTCTGCGTCACCGGCGAGGGGGGCTTCGTGATGAACATGCAGGAGATGGCGACGATGGTGGAGAACAACATCGACGTCAACGTCATCATCCTGAACAACTCCTCGCTCGGCATGGTGCGTCAGTTCCAGGACGACTTCTACGACGGCGTTCGTTCGGCGGTCGACCTGACCTTCACCCCCGACTTCGTCAAGCTCGGTGACGCCTTCGGCATGAAGGCGATGTCCACCGACCGTATCGAGGATGTCGGCCGCCTGCTCGACGAGGCGATGGCGCACAAGGGACCGGTGCTGCTGAATTTCAACATCGACCCGAACGCCAATGTCTATCCCATCGTGCCGCTCGGCATGGGCATGCTCGACTTCGTCGAGGCGAGCTGATGACCCAGAGCCGGCTGCTGTCCGTGCTTGTGGACAACAAGCCCGGCGTCCTGCAGCGCGTCGCCTCGATGATCCGGCGGCGGGGCTTCAACATCGACTCCCTCTCGGTGGGGCCGACCGACGACGACACGATCTCGCGAATGACCATCACCGTGCACGTGGGGCGTCAGCAGGCGGAGCAGGCCACCAAACAGCTTGCCAAGCTCATCGACGTGATCACCATCGACGACATCACCGGACTTCGCAACGTCGCGCATGAGCTGGTGCTGGTCCGGATGCACGCGCCGCCGGGCGAACGAACCGAGCTGCTGAACCTGGTCGACATCTTCAGGGGACGGATCGTCGACGTGGCCCCCAGCTCGGTGATCATCGAGGTGACCGGGAGCGCCGAGAAGATCGACAACTTCATCGAGCTGATGCGGCCGTACGGCATCAAGGAGCTGGCCCGCAGCGGCGTCGTGGCGCTCGTCCGCGGCGACCAGGCGCGGATCCGTCTCATGGACTTCACGATCGACGGCGACGAGCCGCAGACAGAGCCGTCGCGCCTGCAGGGCGTGGCCGGCGACACCACCGGCACCGTGTGAGCAAGCGCAGAGGAGGCAGCGATCAATGACCGCTCGGATGTACTACGACGCAGACGCAGATCCCCAGGCTCTGGCCGGACGGCGCATCGCCGTGCTCGGCTACGGCTCGCAGGGCCACGCCCACGCACTCAACCTGCGCGACTCGGGGCACGACGTGCGCGTCGGCCTCCCCGAATCGAGCCGCAGCCGGGCTGCAGCGGACGCCGAGGGCCTGCGCGTACTCACCCCGGCGGATGCGTGCGCCGAAGCTGATGTGATCATGGTGCTGACGCCTGACACCGGCCAGCGTGCGCTCTACGACGAGGCCATCGCGCCGCATCTGCACGCGGGCACGATGCTGATGTTCGCGCACGGGTTCAACATCCGCTACGCGCTGATCGATCCGCCCGCCGGCGTCGACGTCAGCATGGTTGCGCCCAAGGGGCCGGGACACCTGGTGCGCAGCACGTTCGTCGCGGGCCAGGGCGTTCCCTGCCTGTTCGCCGTGCACCAGAACGCAACCGATCTCGCCAGGGAGCGCACCCTGGCGTACGCGCGCGGCATCGGCGGCACCCGGGCGGGCGTGCTCGAGACGACCTTCGCCGAGGAAACCGAGACCGACCTCTTCGGCGAGCAGGCGGTGCTGTGCGGCGGCATCACGTCCCTGGTGAAAGCCGGATTCGACACGCTCACCGAGGCGGGATACCAGCCCGAGCTGGCGTACTTCGAGGTGATGCACGAGCTCAAGCTCATCGTCGACCTCATGTACCAGGGCGGTCTGTCGTGGATGCGCTACTCGGTGAGCGACACGGCTGAATACGGCGACTACGTGAGCGGTCCGAAGGTGG
>JBAPWO010000058.1:0-3834 GCA_049283735.1 Candidatus Dormiibacterota bacterium | reverse complement strand
GCCAGGAGCCCGGCGCCGTAGCCGGCATCGAACGAGCCCACCTTCGGTCCGGTCTGACCGAAGCGCGCGTTGTCGGCTGCGATGGTCAGGTCGCACACCAGGTGGAGGACGTGGCCGCCACCGATCGCGTAGCCCGCCACCATGGCCACGACCGGCTTGGGCAGGCGCCGGATCTGCACCTGCAGGTCGAGCACGTTGAGGCGTCCGATGCCGGCGGGATCGCGATAGCCGTCATCGCCGCGGACGCGCTGGTCGCCGCCCGAGCAGAACGCCTGGGTGCCCTCGCCGGTGAGCACCGCCACCCCGATCGTGGGATCGTCGCGGGCCATCTCGAAGGCGCGAGACAGCTCAAAGAGCGTGGTCGGCCGGAACGCATTGCGAACCTCCGGCCGGTTGATGGTCAGCTTGGCGATGCCGCCGGCGGTCTCGTAGCGAATGTCCTCCCACTCGCCGGTCGCGACCCACTCCACGATGGCATGCACCTCACGTTGAACTCGAATCGATCGCTCTCGATGGTAGCCCGCCAGGGTCGGGGCGGGCGCCGGGGTACGCTCGGCGGATGACCGCGTCCGAGCTGCGCCGCGTGCTGCGTGCCGGTGACATTGCCGCCGTCACCCTGAAACCCGGGGCGGCGTGGCTGCCAGTTCTCCGCCGCGCCCGCGAGATGGGCGCGGCGATCCTGCCCATCGACGTTCGCCTCTCGAAGCCCGAACGGGCGGCGCTGGTCGCCATCGCGCAGCCGACCGTGATCGCCGACGAGGCAGGCATCCGTCGGTCCGACGGAGAGCCGATCGATCCCGAGATCGCCGTGGTCATCGCCACGTCTGGAACCTCGGGGCAGGCACGGCTCGCCGAACTTCCGGCGGTCGCTGTGGAGGCGGCGGTGGTGGCCTCGGCCACGGCCATCGACGCCCGCGCCGAGGACCGGTGGCTCGCCTGCCTGCCGCCGGCGCACATCGGCGGACTGCTCGTTCTCGAGCGCCATCTGCTCCTCGGTGCGCCGATCACCTTCCGGCGCCGCCTCACACGCTCGGTCGTGGCTCGGCTCGGCGACGCGCGCTTCACGTCGCTGGTGCCCACGCAGCTCGCCCGCCTGCTCGACGCCGGTGCTGACCTCGCCCGCTTCCGGGCGATCCTCGTCGGCGGATCGGGGATGGACGCGGAGCTCACGACCAGAGCGGCGAACGCCGGTCTGCGCGTGGTGCCGACCTATGGGATGACCGAGACCTGCGGCGGGGTTGTGTACGCGGGCCGCCCGCTTGCCGGCGTGGAGGTGCGCGCCGCGCGTTGGGGCGAGCTGCTCGTGCGCGGGCCGACGCTGATGCGCGGATACCGGCTCGATCCCGCCGCTTCGCTCGCCGCCTTCGAACCGGGTGGGTGGTTGCGCACCGGCGACGCCGGCGAGGTCGATACCGATGGGACGGTCCGCGTGCACGGGCGGATCGCGGACGTGATCGTCAGTGGCGGCGAGAAGATCTGGCCGGCGGAGGTGGAGACGGCGCTGATGAGCCATCCGGACGTTGCCGGTGTGCTGGTCTCGGCGAGCCCCGACCGCGAATGGGGCCAGCGGGTGGTGGTGCGCGTCGTCCCGCGATACCGCTCGAACCCACCCACGCTCGAGTCGCTGCGCGATCACGCAGCGCAGACGGTTGCCCGGCACAAGCTGCCGCGCGAGCTGATTCTCGTCGAGCGCCTCGACCGCACCGCGCTCGGGAAGATTCGCCGCCGCTGACAGCTCAGGAGACGGCTGCGAGATATCTCGGAGGGTCGATGTCAGACCCCGCATCGACGCGCTCGATGCCGCCGTCACGGACCAGCTTGTCGAGATGCGCCTGGACGGTCCAGGCGGCGAGGGGATAGACCTCGACCGGGTACCCCGCATAGAGCGTGGGGACGAGGTCCATGGGCATGAATGCGGGCCTTCCCTGGGCCGCCGCGAGCACCTGGGCCTCGCGCTCCAGGCGGTGAGCGATGTACTCGTCAATCAAAGCACCCGCGTTGTCGACGCGCTCGCCATGCCCGGGCAGGATGGTCAGCGGTTGCAGCGCGCGCACTCGGCGCAGCGACTCCATGTAGTCGGACATGTCGCCTTCGCCGGGATGGACGACTGATGTGGTGCCGTTCAGGATGTGATCGCCGGTGTAGAGCGTGCGCGTTGCGGGGTCGAAGAAGCAGAGATGGTCGCGCGTGTGCCCGGGCGTGTGCACGGCGATCAATTCGAGGTCGTGACCGCGGATGACGTCGGCGTCGGAGAGCGCCTGCGCATGCTCGTTCCCAGCGGACGGGTCGAAGCAGTGCACCGTCGCTCCGGTGCGCTCCGCAAGCCGCCGCGCCAGCGGGCGGTGGTCCGGGTGCGAGTGGGTGAGCACGATCGACGTGATCCGGGCCGCCCGGGCGTCCGCGGCGTCGAGGATGGCGGCGAGATGACCGTCGTGGTCGGGACCTGGGTCGACGCACACCAGGGACGTGCGGCCGGTGAGGTACGTGTTCGTCCCGCGACCGGTGAACACCGAAGGGTTGGGTGCGAGCACGCGAGTCGGGGGGCTGGTCAAGACGATCCGCCCTGCTCGGGCTCGAGTGCCATCCAGCGGGCGATGATCTCCGGGGTGATCTCGGTCTCTTCGATCGGGTGCGCACCGAGCGTCCTCAGGATCGCGTCGACGGATCCGAGCCGGCTGAACTGGTGGCACATCACCCGGGTCGGCGGCATGATCGCCGGCGACTCGAGATCGAGCATTTTCTCGGGCGGGTGCCACCCGCCCTCGACCGCCTCCGCAGCGTGGACCCGCACCTCCTGCCGGTCCGGTGCGGCGAGCGCGAAGAACCTGGTGTCGTAGCGACGACCTTCGCGTGGCGGCGTGATGAAATGCCCGATGTACACAAGACGCTCGGGCGCGATCATCAGGTCATGTTCGGTAAGGGCCTCGGCGAGGTTTCCACCCGCAAGCAGCTTCGAACGAGCCGCTCCGATACGCGCCGCGAGGTCGCCATCGCCAGCGCCGTCAGCCCCACCGCCGATGAGGATGCCGACCTCCTCGAGCACCTCGCGGATGCCGGCGACCGCGTACGCCACGTCGCCGCTGCCGTCCGCGGCGTCCAGCGCGCCACCGGGGAAGACGAAGGCTCCCGCGGCGAAGCTGCTCCGACCCGGACGGCGAAGCATGCAGACCTCGACACCTCCGTCGACGTCGCGCAGCAGCGCAACCGTGCTGGCCGGGATCGCGACACTCACGCACGCATGGTATGAGTGCGGCGAACCAGCACGACTCGACCGCTGATCGCGTCACCATGCCCTCCGATGTCATCCCACCTCGAGGTCGCGCTGGAGCTCGCCGACATCGCCGATGCGATAACCCTGGCGCGCTTCCGTGCGCCCGATCTGCGCGTCGACACCAAGGCCGACCGCACGCCGGTGACCGACGCCGACCGCACCACCGAACAGGCGCTTCGTGACGCGTTGCAGCGCCTGCGCCCGGGGCAGGAGATCGTCGGCGAGGAGTTCGGTGGCGACGCGCAGGGTGAGTGGCGCTGGATCCTCGACCCCATCGACGGAACGGTGAACTACGCCAACGGTGTCCCGGTCTGGGCTTCGCTGATCGCGCTGATGCGCGATGACCGCGCCGTCTGCGGCGTGGTCTCGGCGCCCGCGTTGGGCCGGCGATGGTGGGCGGCGACCGGCCAGGGTGCCTTCACCGGTTCAGGACGGCGAATCCACGTGTCAAGGACGCCGGTCCTCGAGGAGGCATATGTGTCGTGCACCGACGTGCGTGACTTCGCGACCCGCCGCGGTGAGCGGGGGTTCCGCACCGTGCTCGAGCGGGCACGGGTGGTCCG
>JBAPWO010000057.1:0-10291 GCA_049283735.1 Candidatus Dormiibacterota bacterium | reverse complement strand
CGACCAGCCGCGTCGTGAAGCGATCGAGCGCGCCGTGCTCGACGATCAACCGCGATGAGGCGGTGCAGCGCTGTCCGGCGGTGCCGAACGCCCCCCAGAGCGCTCCGTCCACCGCGAGCTCGACATCGGCGTCGTCGAGCACCACGATGGCGTTCTTGCCGCCCAGCTCGAGCGAGCACTTCTTGAGCATCCGGCCGCAGGTCTCGGACACGATCCGACCGGTGTCGACGCTTCCCGTGAAGTAGACGGCAGCGACGTCTGGGTGCGCGACCAGCGCCGCTCCCGCCTCCTCACCGAAGCCGAAGACGACGTTGACCACGCCCGCGGGGAGCCCCGCGTCCTCGAGCGCTTCCACGAAGCGCAGCGCGCACAGCGGCGTGTCCTCGGCGGGCTTGATCACCGCGGCGTTGCCGGCCATGATCGCCGGGAAGATCTTCCAGGAAGGGATGGCGATCGGGAAGTTCCACGGCGTGATACAGCCGACGACGCCGAACGGCTGGCGCATGGTCATCGCCCATTTGTCGCGCAGCTCGCTCGGCACCGTCTCGCCGAATGCGCGGCGACCCTCGCCGGCGATGAACTTCCCCATGTCGATCGCTTCCTGGACGTCGCCCCGAGCCTCGGCGAGCACCTTGCCCATCTCCCGGGTCATGAGCTGCGCGAGTGCTTCCTTGCGGTCTTCGAGAAGCTCGGCAGCGCGCAGGATGATCGCGGCGCGGGACGGCCACGGCGTACGCCGCCAGGCGTCGAACGCCTCGCGGGCGGCGGCGACCGCGGCGTCCACATCGGCGGCATCGCTGCGGGGAAAGACGCCGACGACGTCGGCGCTGTTTGCCGGGTTTCGCGATTCGAAGGTACGCCCCGAGCCCGCCGGCCGGAAGGCGCCGCTGATCAGGTTTCCGACCTCGAGGGCCGCGTCGACGACGGTCACGCCGCGGCCTCCGCTCGCATGGCGGCTTCGAGGATGTCCAGGCCCGCGTCCAGCTCGGATTCCGGGATCGTCAGCGGCGGGACCAACCTGATCACGTTCCCATCGATACCACACGAGAGCAAGAGCAATCCGCGGGCGAGCGCGTTGGCTGCGATGCGGTCCACGAGGCCGGTCGCCGGAGCGTTCCGCTGCATGAACTCGAGGCCGATCATCATGCCAAGGCCGCGCACGTCAGCAAGCGCGGGGATGCCGCTCTGCCACCCGCGCGCACGTTCCATGACACCGCGGCCGAGCCGGTCCGCCCGCTCCGGGATCCGGTCCCGCGTCATCGTCTCGATGACCGCGACCGCAGCCGCGCTGGCAACCGCGTTGCCGCCGTAGGTGCTGCCGTGCTCCCCCTGGTGGAAGGCGCTCATCACGCGATGTCCCCCGACCATCGCGGCGATGGGCATGCCGTTGCCGAGCGCTTTGGCGAGGCACATGATGTCGGGCACCACTCCGCTGTGATCGACAGCGAACATCTTCCCGGTGCGACCGAAGCCGCTCTGCACCTCGTCGGCAATCAGCAGGATCCCGTGCTCGTCGCACACGCGACGGAGCATGGGCATGAACGTCGCCGGCGGCACGACGTACCCGCCTTCGCCCTGGACCGGCTCGACGATGATCGCCGCCACGGTCTCGGGAGCGGTGGTGGTGGCGAAGAGGAGCTGCAACTCGCGCTCGACCAGCTCGCAGACGTCGTCCTTCGGGTGCGTGCAGTAGCGAAAGCAGTACGGGTACCGGATGTGGTGGACCCCCGGCAGCAGCGGTCCCATGCCCCGACGGTAGGTGGCCTTGCTCGCGGTGAGCGAGAGCGCCCCGTACGTTCGCCCGTGGAAGCCGCCGACGAAGGCGATGAAGTCGCTCCGCCCGGTTGCCCGCCGGGCCAGCTTCATCGCACTCTCCACCGCTTCCGCACCCGAGTTGGTGAAGAAGACCTGGTCGAGCGACGGCGGCGTGATCGAGACGAGCGCGGCGCCGGCCTCAACCATCTTCGGATGAAATGCGGTGACCGAGGTGTGCCAGAGGCGATCGACCTGCTCGTGCACCGCGGCCACCACCGCTGGATGGCGGTGGCCGAGGTTCGTGACCCCGATGCCACAGCCGAAGTCGAGCACGTCGCGACCGTCGACCGTGTGCAGATGCGCGCCTTCGGCGCTCTCGACGACCAGATCTGAGTAGCGGTGATACGCGGGAGAGATCAGCTCGGCGTCGCGCTCGCGCCACGTCGCCGCATCCGCGGCCGCCAGCATGCCGCTCACGACCCGGAGGCGGCGGTTGCGGGTCCCGACGGCGACGCCGCGGCACTCCGGACCCCGACCTTGCCGAGGGCGAGGAAGCCGCCGAACATGATCGCGATCCCCGCAGCCTCATACGCCCCGAGGACGTCCAGGTTGGCGATGCCAACGGTCTTGGCCGCCGAGAAGCCGACCGCGATGATCAGCGCGCCGGCGGTGAGCAGGACGTTGCAGATCACCCGGTCGATGCCCGCGCGGTCGCGGATGAACCGGTAGGCGGACCACGCCGATCCACCGACGAGCACAAGGGTGCCGATGATGTTGAGGAACACCACGCCGATGAACAGCAGCGACCCCTGCTGGATCGCGTCACCGAGCACCCCCTTGGCGGTGGTGAGCCGGGCGGCATCGACAGGGATCACCGCCGCGTCGGCGGCGAGAACCACCGTGATCGCTCCGAGAACGATCGCGCAGGCCCATGCGACGCGGCGCGGCGCCAGGAGAAAGATGGTGCCGAGCGCGAGATAGACGACTCCGAGCACCCCACCGAGCAGGTAGAAGCCTCGGAACACCGGGGGTGACCAGCCGCCTGTCTCCCCTGCGGCCTGGAACGCGGCAGCGCCGGCAAAGATGAGGAGACCGAGGGTCCAGGCCGCGAACGCGGGACGCCTGCTGCGCAGGAATTTGAGGAAGACGACCACGGCAAACGCTGCGCTCAGCCCACTCGCAACCGCAGCGAAGACCATGGCAATGATCCTAGCGAGGTTGACAGCGTCCTTGGATTTGCCCTTGTTTTCGAGGGGGTAGTTCCAATGGGCGATTGACAACCAGTCGTGCCCGAGTGTACACAAGGGTCCCTCACCAGCAATTGCCTCGCAGAGAGAGGAGAACCCAGCACATGGTCAAGCCCACCCGAGGGTTGTTTACGATTGGTACGATTGCCGCACTTGGCGTCTTAGCCGCATGCGGTACTTCGTCGACCACCACCTCGTCAAACGGCGCCACCGGGATCGCCGGATGCAAAGGGACGATCACCGTTGCCACCGACCTGCCGCTGACCGGCGGCGACGCCACAGACGGCCCGTTCCCGCAGCTGGCGGCTCAGCTCGCTGTCAACCAGGCCATCAGCGCCAAGCTGCTGGGCGGATGCACGCTGAAGTACATCAGCAAGGACGACTCGACAGTCCTCAAGAACGGGCACGACCCGGCCCAGGGAGCGGCGAACATCACCGCCCTCGCCTCTGACTCGACCGTGATGGGGGTGGTCGGTCCCTTCAACTCCTCGGTCGCGCTGGCGGAGATCCCGGTGGCCTCGACGAACCACCTGGCGCTGATCAGCCCCTCGAACACCAACCCGTGCTTGACCGCTGTCGTCGCCGTCTGCAGCGACCCGACGATCAACATCAACACCGCCTCGCTGTATACCGGAGCACACACCTACTTCAGGGTCATCGCGAGCGACGTCCAGCAGGGCGAGATCGACGCCTACATCGCGGCCAAGGTGGTCAACGCCACAAAGGTGTATCTCATCGATGACCAGGAGGCGTACGGCCGCGGCCTCGCCCTCCTCTTCAAGAAGTACTACACGACGGTTGAAGGCGGCACGATCGTAGGACAGGCGAGCCTCCCCGGCACGACGTCGACCTTCGCCACCCAGATCAGCCTCGCGAAGAGCGAGGGCGCCCAGGCCATCTTCTTCGGGGGCACCACGGGCAACGGCTGCGGTCTGGTGCGTCGCGACATGGGCTCGGCCGGGTTCAACGTCCCGCTCATGGGCGGTGATGGCTGCGAGGACACGAAGTTCATCGCTGACGCCAACTCCGGCGCCAAGACGACCGAGGCCGAGGGCAGCTATGCCACCAGCGCTCCCGACGTCACCAAGCTGGCGAGCTCTGCCCAGTTCTTCTCGCAGTACGCGGCGGCCTACTCGAGCAAGGCGGCTCCGTACAACGACGGGACCAAGGAACCGTACACCGCGTACGGCTACGACGCGATGAACATCCTGCTGAAGGCTATTCAAGCGACGCTGACCGCCAACGGCGGACAGCCTCTGTCGAGCCCCCAGGCCTTCCGTGACGCCGTCGTTGCGCAGCTGCGCAACACGTCGTACGACGGCGCGCTCGGCCATACGACCTTCGACGCCAACGGCGACACGACCAACACGGGTTTCACCCTCTACAAGGTGACCAGCGGCAACTGGGTCGGAGTACACACGTACGCGGTGGACACCAGCGGCAATGTCACGGTGAAGAGCTGACCGACATGTGACGATCAGGGGAGAGCGCTCGGCGCTCTCCCCTTTTTCGCGTCAGGGGAGACCGGACCATGAGCGAGCACCAGGGACCCTCGGCGTTAGATCCGGCGCGCCCTGCCGCCGGCGCGATTCGCGGCAGCTCCGCGATGCTCGTTGCGCAGTCGGGTCTGGCGCCCCGACCTGGTCACGCCGGTGGGGTCGCGGGCGGCATCGGGCCGCTTGTTCGCCCGATCTATCGGTGGATCTCGACCTACTTCGCCGGAGTGATGCTGGCGCTGATCGTGCTCGCGGTCGGGCTGACCGCCGTGCAGCACGGCGCAACGCTCATGGGCGAGCAGATAAAGAACGCACTCGTCCTCGGAGCGATGTACGCGCTGATCGCCATCGGTTACACGATGGTGTACGGCATCATTGAACTGATCAACTTCGCTCATGGCGATGTCTTCACAGCGTCGGGGTTCTACGCATTCGGCTTTGCGAGCGTCTTCCACCTCGATTCGCTGGCAACGGGGAGCTTTGGAGGCCTCCTGCTCGCGCTCGCGATAGTCTTCCCGCTGTCGATGATCGCCGCGGGAATCACGGGCGTCGTCATCGAGTTCGTCGCGTATCGACGTCTGCGCGATGCGCCCCGGCTCGCACCGCTGATCACCGCCATCGGCGTGTCGTTCCTGATCGAAGGCATCATGCTCGTTGTCGAAGGACCCGACAACGTCACCACCCATGAGGCCTCGTGGATCAATGGGCAGGCCTTCATGCTTGGCGGTGTCAGCGTCGGCTATACGGACCTCTTTACCATCGGTATGGCGCTGCTGCTGATGTTCGCGCTGGGCACATTTGTGCGCCGTACGCGGCTTGGCAAGGCGATGCGTTCGACCGCGCAGGATCGCACCGCGGCGCTACTCTGCGGCATCAATATCAACCGCACCATCTCGGCGACGTTCTTCATCGGTTCGGCGCTCGCGGCGGCGGCTGCGATCATCTACAGCATCAACTACGGAGTCCTCAAATGGAACATCGGGTTCCACCTGGGCATCATTGCCTTCACCGCGGCGGTGCTTGGAGGAATCGGTAACATCGTCGGCGCAGGTGTCGGCGGTTTCATCATCGGTCTCATCTACGTGTTCGGGGGGTCGCTGTTCGGAGGGGAATGGAGCGAGGCGCTCATTTTCGCGGTCCTCGTGCTCATCCTCACGTTCCGTCCCGTGGGCCTCTTTGGTGTGGAGGTGACCACCCGTGCGTGACCGCATCCGCGCGCTGCTCCGCTCGGAGACCGCTGATGGGCAACGGTCGCAGGGCACCACCGTGTTCTGGATTCTGTCGTCGACAGCCGCGGGACTCCTGCTCATGGGCTGGCTGCTGCCCTGGTTCGTGAACGCGTATTCCGCGGGCGCCGGGTACAGCCCGCAGGATGCGCTCGTCTCGCCGCCCACCGGGGTCGGCACGATCCTCATCTATGTCCTCGCGGTGACCATGGTCATGCTCGTGCTCTCGCCGCTGGCGGAGTCGCTGACGCGCATCCGGGGAAAGCCGTTTGGACGCCGGGCGGACCGGATACGCCTGATCGCTGCCCTGCTCGGCCTCGCACTCACAGCGGTCATCTGGCTGCTCGTGAGCGTGATCCAGGAGGAACCGCTCTTTGGCAGCCCCGGGGCAGGTACCTACACGGATTCGGCGGTGTGGCTGACCATGTACGGCTACGCGCTTTCGGCGCTCGTCTACGGCGCGCGCCCATGGGTGATCGGACGGCAGACTCTCGCGTTCGGGGTGGCGGTGCTCCCGTTCGGACTCTTCCTCCCGCTCATGTTCCACCAGGCGCCCGATTTCCTCGACTGGGCGGCGGGATCGCTTGCGATCTACATGCTGCTGGCGCTCGGCCTCAACGTCGTGGTGGGTTTTGCAGGACTGCTCGACCTCGGGTACGCGGCATTCTTCGCCATCGGAGCGTACGCGTGCGCGTCGTTCGCCTCCCCCACACACAACATTCACTGGCCGCTGTGGATACTCATCTTCCTCGGTGCAGCGATCGCGTCACTGTTCGGCGCCGTCCTCGGAGCCCCGACGCTGCGCCTGCGCGGCGACTACCTGGCGATTGTCACGCTCGGCTTCGGCGAGATCATCCCCGACCTCGCGACCAACAACGTCTTCAACCTGACGGGGGGGCCCAACGGAATTTCCGGAATCGATCAACCCAAGTTCTGGTTCCTCAACTTCAGCGCCAGCCCACGCTGGTACTACTGGTCCCTTCTGCTCGTCTCGCTCGTCGTGATCGTGTTGCTGCGGAACATCGAACGATCACGGGTCGGGCGAGCGTGGGTGGCGCTGCGAGAGGATGAGGTGGCCGCGGCCTCTACCGGCATCAACACGACGACCACAAAATTGCTCGCCTTCGCGATCGGAGCCTCGGTCAGTGGACTCGCAGGCGCGTTCTACGGATCGATCGTCACCATCGTGTCGCCTGACGACTTCAGCTTTTCCGTATCAATCGCGGTGCTCAGCATCATCGTGCTCGGCGGCATCGGCAACATCGCGGGGGTCCTTCTCGGCAGCTTCATTCTCACGTTCGTCATCTTCTGGGTGCTGCCGAACATGAACGAGTGGTCGACGACACTCAGTCAGACGGTGCACGTCCCGGCGCTGGCGGGCATCGATTTCAGCTCGTACACGTACATCATGTACGGTCTCGCGCTGATTCTCATGATGCTGTTACGACCAGGGGGCCTGTTACCCAGCCGCGCCCGACGGATCGAGCTGGAGAGCAGCGGCGAGGGCGAATCGCTGGCCGCGGTGCAGGGAGTCGCCTGAGTTGGCACTGCTCGACCTCGCCCACATGACCAAGCGCTTCGGCGGACTGCTGGCCGTCTCCGACGTGAGCTTCAGCCTCGACCGCGGCGAGATCCTCTCGATGATCGGTCCGAACGGCGCCGGCAAGACCACGGCGTTCAACTGCGTCACCGGACTCTTCCCGATCACGAGTGGGTCGGTCACGCTCGACGGCGAGTCGATCTCGGGATTGCCGCCCCATCGGATCACGAAGCTCGGCATTGCGCGCACGTTCCAGAACATCCGCCTCTTCGCGTTCATGACCGCGGTGGACAACGTCATGGTCGGAGCGCACTGGTGGATGAAGGAGCGAGTCTGGGACGGCGCGTTCAGAACGGGCCGGGCACGACACGAGGAGCGCTCGGTTGAACAGCGAGCGCTCGAGCTCCTGGACCTGCTCGGGCTCTCGCGCTACGCCGGGTCGTACGCGCGAGAGATGCCCTACGGCCTGCAGCGCCGCCTCGAGATCGCCCGGGCGCTCGCCACCCAGCCGCGACTCCTGCTGCTCGACGAGCCTGCAGCGGGTCTCAACACCCAGGAGAAACGGGAGCTGATGCAGCTCATCGGGCGGCTGCGCGATGAGGGTTTGACCATCCTGCTCATCGAGCACGACATGCGCCTCGTCATGGAGGTGAGCCACCGGATCGTCGTGCTGGACCACGGCGAGAAGATCGCCGAGGGGAGCCCGGCGGATGTCCGAACCAACCCGCGAGTCATCGAGGCCTACCTGGGGACCGGGGCCAGCAACGAGATGCAATCGGCATGAGCGAGAACGGACAGGCGGCCACCGCGCCGGCCTCGGGCGCCCATACCACCGACACCGACAAGATCGTCGACATCCGCGAGATCGACGTGTACTACGGACGCGTCAGGGCGCTGAGCAAGGTCAGTCTCGAAGTCCGGCAGGGCGAGATCGTCGCGCTCATCGGCAGCAATGGCGCGGGCAAGACGACCACGCTGCGCACCATCAGCGGGCTGATCTCCCCGCGCAGCGGCGAGGTGCGCCTGTTCGGAAGTAGCACCCGTGGCTTGGGAGCGGAGCACGTGGCCCGGCTCGGTGTCGGCCACGCGCCTGAGGGACGCCGACTCTTCGCACGCATGACCGTGCGCGAGAACCTCGACATGGGCGCGTACGCGCGCAATGACAGAGCCGGCATCCGCAATGATCTCGAGCGCGTGTACACGCTGTTCCCACGTCTTCGCGAACGCGACTCGCAACTCGCGGGCAGCTTGAGCGGCGGCGAGCAGCAGATGGTGGCGATCGGACGCGCGTTGATGAGCTCCCCAAAGGTGCTGCTCCTCGACGAGCCGTCGCTCGGTCTGGCGCCCATCCTGGTCGATGCGATCTTCGAGGTCATCCGCGAGATCAACGCGAAGGGGACGACGATTCTGCTCATCGAGCAGAACGCGCTCCTGGCACTCAAGACCGCCGCCCGCGGCTACGTGCTGGAGACCGGGTCGGTGGCGCTCTCGGGACCATCCGAAGAACTGATCGCCTCCCCCGATATCCAGCGAGCGTATCTGGGTATGTAATCTTGAAGGAAGGGGAACCGGTTCGCGTTCTCGATCCGTTCAAGGAAGTGATGGCACCGACCAGGGAGACAGCCCCAGCTTCCGGGAGCCCGATCCCGGAGACGGCAGTCAGCGCGCACGCAGCCGCGTTGGATGCAGTCACCGCAGAGGCGCCATCTCGCGACTTCGTGGGATGGACCGCGCAGCCGGAGCTGCAGAGCAGCCGGCGGCTGTCCTTGGAGGTCACGCGCAAGGTCCTGGCGACGGCGCTCGGGCTCGAGCCCGAGGTGCTCGCGAGCCTCGACGCCGCCCACCTCCGCACCGCGCTCGACCGGCTCCGCGCGATGGCCGCGTACACGCACCAGCTTGCCGAGGTGGCCGCCACCGACGACCTCACCGGAGCGCTGCGCCGGAGCGCGGGGCTCGCCGCGCTGCAGCGCGAGATCGACAGGTCTCGCCGCGTCGGCGGCAAGGGCATCGCGGTCATCTTCCTCGACGTCGACCGCCTCAAGCACGTGAACGACACCGAGGGCCACGCGGCGGGAGACCGCGTGCTCGTCGAGGCCGTCGCCGCGATCCGCCAACGGGTTCGCTCGTACGACCTGGTGATTCGCTACGGCGGTGACGAGTTCCTGTGCGCCCTCGTCGACGTCGCACCTGAAGACGCGGAGGGCACCCTGGCTGACATTCGTCAGCAGTACACCGCGGCGACCGGTCATTCCGTGAGCGTCGGCATGACGACCGTCGGCGACGCCGACACTGCCGACTCGGTGATCGCGAGGGCCGACGCAGCCCTGTATGCGGAACGGCGCAAACTCGAACGCCAGAGCTCGGACATCGCCGCTGCCACACATCCCTGAGACCTCGCCTGAGACCTTGCCGCGTCAGGATTCGGGCCCCGAAGTCGCGGGTACCATGGCTTTCAGTAAGGAGCTTGGACGATGGCGATAGACGTGGTCGGCAAGCTGGCGAGAGTGACTGCCGACATCACCCCGGGACACCTCGGTGAGGTGCTCATCGAGGTTCGCGCGGGCACCGAACGCTTCCTTGCGTGCGCCTCGGACAAGGCAGCGACGATCACAAAGCATTCCCAGGTCCTTGTGGTGGGTAGCCTGGGCGGTCGCACCGTTGAGGTGGCGCCGACAGACACCATGAGGTTGCCACGATGACAACGCTGGCCTACGTCATATTGGGGATCATCATCGGCGGACTGCTGGTGTTGCTGCTGCTGTTTCGCGCAGCCTGGCGCGTCGCCGAGCCGGACGAAGCGCTGATCATCTCGGGCTTCCGCACCAGCGAACGACCCGGCGGTGTGGGCGAGAGCATGGGATTCCGCATCGTCACCGGGCGTGGATGCCTGGTCGCTCCCGGCATCACCAGGGTGCGCCGCCTCTCCCTTGAAGCTCATGAGAGCGAGATCGGGGTTCCGTGCGTGTCGCAGCAGAAGATCCGCGTCGACCTGCGCGGCGTGATCGTCTACAAGGTCGGCGACGACTA
>JBAPWO010000056.1:0-14758 GCA_049283735.1 Candidatus Dormiibacterota bacterium | reverse complement strand
CAGCAAACCGATCAGTAGGGTGGCGATGAAGATGCCCATCTCGACGATGCCGAACACCTTGAGCTCTCGAACGATCGTGGCCCAGGGGAAGAGAAAGATGGATTCGACGTCGAAGATGATGAAGAGCATTGCGGTGATGTAGAAGCTCACCGAGAAGCGGCGTCGCGCGCTTTCCCTCGGCACCATGCCCGACTCATAAGGAAGGTCCTTGGTCGGCGTGGGACGCTTCGGACCGAGCACCGCGTTGAGCAGCTGTGCAAAGACAGCAAACGCCGCGCAGATGCCGAAGAAGAAGAGGATCGGCGCGTAGCCCGACAGCATCGCGGCCGATCGTAACAAACGATCCGCGACTGACGAAGTCGCCCTCACCGCGCTCGCACGGCGTCGGCGACCTCGGCGTGACCATGGAGGCGAGGCGCGTCGATCGTCTCGATCACCGCCGCGACGAGATCCCATGGGTCCCCGGGGCGACTTTAGTAGGCTTCGGATCGTGACTGTGACCGCTGTCGACCGACCGCCCCTCCAGGACAATCTCACCGAATCGGACGCGAAGGCTCGTGCCGCACTCCTGTCCAATCTCTCCTACGAGGTCTCGCTGGTGCTCAGCGATGACCCGGCCGTCAAGACCTTTCAGAG
The DNA here is from genome assembly GCA_049283735.1 of Candidatus Dormiibacterota bacterium. GTDB lineage: Bacteria > Chloroflexota > Dormibacteria > Aeolococcales > Aeolococcaceae > Palsa-851. The sequence goes on along the minus strand of JBAPWO010000056.1, from coordinate 14,122 downwards.
CGCGACGACGATCCTCTTCGACGCTGCGCACGAGGGATCGGAGACCTTCATCAATATCGCGGCACGATCGATCGACGAGTGCACCCTGAACGGCAAGCGCCTCACCGAGGCGCAGCACAGGTTCAACGGCAATGTCCTGTGGCTTCGCGGTCTTCGCGCCGGATCCAACCGGCTATCGGTGACCGCGCAGTGCGAATACCAGCACACGGGCGTCGGCATGCACCGGCTCCGCGACCCCGTGGACGACGAGGTGTACGTGTACACCCACTTCGAGCCCTTCGATGCGCACAAGGTCCTGGCGTGCTTCGATCAGCCGGACCTCAAGGCCGGCGTGACCATGAGCGTGACCGCCCCGAGCGCGTGGCGGGTCTGCGGGAACGGCCGCGTCCTCCGCATCGAGCCTCGCGGTGACCTGAAGACCTGGCACTTCAACACGACGCCCCCGCTCCCGCCCTATCTCATCGCCGTCGTCGCCGGCAAGTACCACACGGTCGAGCGCAAGCACCGAGACATCCCGATGGCGTTGTGGTGTCGCGAGTCACTTGCGACCTGGGTCGACGCCCAGGCCGATGAGATCTTCGAGATCACGGCCGCCGGCCTCGATTTCTTCGAGAAGTACTTCGGGCTGACGTACCCGTTCGACGAGTACAACCAGCTGTTCGTGCCCGAATTCAACATGGGCGCCATGGAGAATCCGGGCTGCGTCACCTTCAACGAGGCGTACATCCACCGCGGTCAGGCGAGCGAGGCCCAGCTCCAGCGGCGGGCGGAGACGATCCTCCACGAGATGGCGCACGTCCACGGCTTCGGCGACGTCACCACGATGCGCTGGTGGGGCGACCTGTGGCTCAACGAGACGTTCGCCACGTACATGGCAAACCTCGCGATGGAGAAGTCGACCCGTTTCACGAACGCGTGGGTCGACTTTGCCAACAGCGTCAAAGCGATCGCGGCGCGCCAGGACCAGCTGGTCACCACTCATCAGATCGCCGACCACGTTCCCGACACCGTTTCGGTGCGCCAGAACTTCGACGGGATCACCTACCACAAGGGCGCGTCGGTGATGCGCCAGCTGGTGGCGTGGGTCGGCGACGACGCGTTCAGGCGCGGCGTGCAGGACTATTTCAAGCGGTATCGCTGGGGCAACGCGGACCTGCAGGAATTCCTCGACTGCCTGCGCCGCGCGTCGGGTCGCGACCTGACGCGGTGGGGCCAGGACTGGCTGCAGACCACCGGGTTGAACACATTTCATGCTCTCCTCGCGGAGCAGAACGGCAGGTACACCGCCTTCGCGGTCGAGCAGACCGCCCTCCCGGAGCATCCAACGCTGCGCGCCCACCGCGCCGGCGTCGGCCTCTACGACCGCGACGCGAAAGGGATCGTGCGCCTCCGCCGCCATATCGAGATCGACCTCACCGGAGCGATCACCCCGATCACCGAGTTCATCGGTGAGCGCGTCTGCGATTTCGTGCTCCTCAATGACGGTGACCTCACCTTCGCCAAGCTTCGGTTTGACCCCCGTTCGCTGCAAACGCTCAAGACGGACCTGTCCAACCTTGCGGACCCGCTTGCGAGGGCCCTGTGCTGGGCAGCGCTCTGGGACCTCACGCGCGACTGTGAGATGCCGACTCGCGAGTTCGTCGAGCTCGTCGCTCGCCACGCCCCCACTGAGAAGGACTCGCTGCTCGTTGAGCGGGTCACCAGTCAGGCGCGTTCGGCGATCGACCTCTACGGGGATCAGGACAACCGCAGCCTGGCCCGGGAGCGGCTGCACCAGGTGGCCGTCGAGCAGGCGAACAGCCACACGCTGCCCGTCGAATTGCGGCTCATCTGGGCACGCATCCTGATCGCCACCGCCTCCTCCGAAGACTCGCTTCGGGGAGTCGCGGCCATGCTCGACGGCAGCGAAAGCATCCCCGGCATCGACGTGGATACCGATCTCCGCTGGCTGATCCTGGGCCAGCTCTCCGAGGAGGGGCACGCGGACGCCGCCCTGATCCAGGCGACCATGGCGGCGGACCCGAGCGACATCGGACGGCGTCGGGGCACCGCCTGCCTCGCGGCCCGGCCGACCGCGACTGCCAAGGAAGAGGCCTGGCGGCGCGTCGCCGACTCGAGCGCGCCGATGCCGAAGGCCTGGAAGGGCGCGACCGGCGGGGAGCTCTCCGTCGCCTCGATGGCGGCAATCCTTCGTGGCTTCTACATCGGATCGGTCGGCGTCGGCGGCATGATGGCCCACGGACCGAGACCCGAGCTGCTCCGGCCGTACGTCAAGCGCTACTTCGACGCGCTTCCCGCTATATGGGCGGAGCGCACCATCGACGAAGCCGAGATCTTCACCGAATGCCTCTACCCCAACTATCTCGTCGACGACCAGGTGATCGCGGCCATCGACCGCGCCCTTGAAGAGGGCGATCTCCCTGGTCCGGCGATACGCATCCTGCGCGAAGGCCGTGACGGGTCGTTGCGGGCTCAACGCGCCCGCGAAGTGGATCGAGCGGCCGGCGCCGCTAGCTAGCCGCGCTGCTCATCAGGGCAACGGCTTCGTCGTCCTCATAGCCACACGGGCTCCCGGACGGCTGGCCCTCGACGCTGAGGCGGTCGTAGATCGCGGCGAGGCGATCCACCGCGCGGAGCCAGGTGAAGCGACCGGCGCGACGGCGCGCCTCCTCGCCCATCTCGGCCTTGCGGACGGGGTCGTCGAGCACGTCCGCGACGGCGCGGGCGTAGTCCTCGGGGTGGTGGCCCTCGACGAGAAAGCCGGTCACGCCGTCGTCCACGACCTCGCGCAGGCCGCCCACCGAGGCTGCGACCACCGGGGTCCCGAGCGCCTGTGCCTCGAGGGCCACGAGGCCAAAGCTCTCGGTCAGCGAGGGGACGACGCACACATCCGCCATCGCGTAGTACACGGCGAGCTGGTCGTGCGGCACCGCGCCCACAAACCGGACATGGCTGCCGAGCCCGATGCGCGCCGCGTGGCGCTCGAGCCGGCTTCGTTCGCCGCCGCGTCCATGGTTCGCGCCGTCGCCGCTGTCGTCGCCCGCGACGACCACGGCAAGGTCCGCGAAATCGCTCCGCTTCCTGAGGATCGCTGCGGCATCGAGCAGGACCTGCGCGCCCTTCAGCGGCTCGAGCCTGCCGGCGAACAGCGCCACTCGGGCATCTTCGAGGCCCAGCCTTCGACGCAGCCCCGACCCGTCGTGCTCGGCGAAGAGGCGGGGGTCGACGCCGGGTTGGGCGACGCAGATGCGGTCTCTGGACGCGCGATACAGCCGGATGAGGTCCTTGGCTTCAGCCGCGCTCGCGGCAACGAGGCGGTCAGCCTGGGCGGCGAGCTCACCCTCGGCCTGGGCTCGGAGCGCATCCAGGGGCAGGCCGGCGCGTGCCTTGGTCAGCGCCAGGGTGTGAAACGACTGCACCCACGCAACGTCCCACGCCTCTCGAAGCTGCCGGCCCACCAGGCCGCCGTGCCAGTAATGGCCGTGGATGGCCCGATAGGAGCGACGCTCCGACGCCGCGTGGCGGATGGTAGCGCCGGTGAAGTCGTCGAGCAGCGCCCGGACAGCCTCCTTGCGAAGTGGCTGCGGCGGCCCCACGGGGAGCCGGACCAGCCTGCTCAGCGGCGCGATCAACTCCTCGTCGGGGCCGGGTCCGTCGCGACGGACGAACACGTCGGTCGGTACGCCTCGAAGCGAGAGTCCCTCGCATAGCCTGCGAATGGCGAGGTTCATCCCGCCGTTCTCCCCGCTGCCCAGATCCGACAGCGGCGACGCGTGTACGGAGATGACGGCGACCGCCCGCGGGCCGGCTTGGAGCATGGCCTCAAGTGTACCCACCGGCCCCTTGACGAATCCGCCGGGACCCGGCGCATACTCAACGGCCACATCTGAATAACGCTCCGGGTGACGGGAAGCCGGTGACAATCCGGCGCTGTCGCGCAACTGTGAGCGGGGAGCCGGCGGCCATCGTGCCACCGGGAGGGCGACCTCCCGGGAAGGCGGCCGTGGTCGGTGTTGATCCGCAAGCCAGGAGACCGATCCGAGGCGTCGACCTCCACCCCCGCGCACGACGGGAGGAAGCCTCATGCGGCGAGGACGACTCCGGCAAGGGTGGAGTCCCCTTCGCCGCGCGGGGTGCCGACATGGGTAGGACCAGGAGGGTCGCCGGACTGGCGACCACTGGAGCGACGGGCGCAGCGCTGCTCGCCTTCGCCATTGGAACCGGCAGCGCAGCCACGCAGGTCGATCCCCTGTCGAGGACGATCGAATACCTGCAGGGGCAGCAGTCGGGGAGTGACGGGTCGATCCCGGTGGGGGCGAGCACGGACGCCGTCAGCGAGGAGTACGCGATCGGGGCGGCCGCCGCCGGTTACGACCCCAACGCGCTGCGCCACGGCGCCGGCCCCTCGGTCATGGCCTATCTCGCTGCCCACGCCGCCGCTGCCTGCGCCGCCGCGGGGGCGTGCGGCGAGCTCCTCCAGGCGGTCGCCGCCGCCGGTCTCAACCCCGCCTCCTTCGGGGGCGTCGACCTGCTCACCAGCCTCAACGGCTTCTATGCGGCCGGTACCGGCGTCTTCGGCGACGGTGAGGCATTCACCCAGACCCTCGCCATCCAGGGGCTCGTCGCCGCTCATCAGCCGGTCCCGGCGGCGGCGCTCGGCCATCTCATCACCGCCCAGGACAGCGACGGCGGCTGGGACTTCAAGCTCGTCAAGAACGACACCGGCTTCGACACCAGCGATACCAACTCCACGGCCATGGTGCTCATGGCCCTGGACGCCGCCGGGGTGCACAGCCGCGATGGCTCCGCGCTCGCCTGGCTCCACACCCAGCAGGACCTGACGAGCGGCGGCTTCCCCTACCAGACCGGCTCGGGCACCGACCCCGATTCCACCGCGCTCGTCCTCCAGGCGCTGCTCGCCACCGGCCAGAACCCGGACGGACCCGCCTGGGCGCCCGGCGGCCACGCGCCGCTCGCCGAGCTCATCGCCACCCAGAGCAGCGACGGCGGCTTCGCCTTCCCCGGCAACCCCGCCCCCGATCCCTTCACCACCGCCCAGGTCCCACCGGCACTCGAGCGCGGCGCCTACCCGTTGGCCTGCGGGAGCGCCCGCTGCTTCCAGCCGGGGTCGACGCTGAGCGGGCCGTCGCCGGCTCCCACGCCGAGGCCGACGCCGGCACCCACCCGCACGCCCCATCCGGCCGCGACGCCGAGGCCGGCCTCCTCCGCCGGCGGCGTACCGTCTCCGGCCCCGACCGGGTCCGTTTTAGGAGCCGCCGCGACGCCGACACCTCTGCCCACGAGCACCGCGACTACGGCGCCCGCGCTGCCGAGCCCAAGCGCGAGCCCAGCGCCGCCACTGGCGACGTCTCCCGCCACCGCGAGCGGCTTTCCGACGGCCGCGATCTACGTGATCGCAGCGCTCGCGGCGGCTGTCGTGGTGACCGGCGCCGTCCTCGGCACTCGGCGCCGGCGGGGAGCATGAGCCTGGGGTGATCCGTCGCCTGTTGCGTTTCACGCTCGCACTGCCCCTGGTGGCGGTCGGTCTCGGTGCCGCGTCGAGCGCCGCCGGCGTGGGACCGGCGGCGTCGCTGTGCGTCCAAGCGGCGGGAGCGCACCGCGCCGGCGTTGTCGTCGAGCACGGAGACGGGCGCGTGATCCGGCGCTGCGTGGGCTTCAACACGACCACGGCCACGGCGCTCGCGGTGCTGCAGGGAAGCGGGCTGGAGGTTGGGACCTCGTCGTACGGCGGAGGGCTCGGTGCGGCCATCTGCCAGATCGACTACGAGCCCTCGACGTACCCGCCCGGGTGCTTCACGTCCACCGGCGCGTACTGGGTGCTCTTCGTGTCCCGCGCGGGCGGCGCGTGGACGGTCTCCGATCTCGGCGCTTCGAACGTCGCGGTCGGCAATGGCGACGACATCGGCTTCCGCTACAACTCCCAAAGCGGAGCTGACCCGCCGCCGCCGGCGCCGGCCGGAACCTGCCCGGTGGTCACACCGCCCCCCGCGCGAACACCGACACCCGCGGCCCGGGCGACCCTTCCACCACGAGCCACGTTCTCGCAGTCCGCCACGCCAACAGCGCACCCGGCAACAGCACCGCCAACCCCGACATCGGCGGCCGGGGTGCTCGGGGTTGCGACTCCGGGCGCGACGCCCGTATCTGTGGGCTCGCTGAGATCGGCGAGCGCCCAGCCTGGTGTCAACGTCGGAGTGCTGCTCGCAGTCGTCGGAGCAGGAGGGCTGGTCGGGCTGCTCGGCTCTCGAGTCCTGCGACGGCGCCGCGAGTGAACCCTCGCGCGCTCGCCGTCTGGTCGGTCGCTGGCATCACCCTCGCGCTCGCATCGGGCAACCCGGTGTACCGCGTGCTGGTGGTCCTCTGCGCGCTCAACGTCCTGATCGCCCTGCGCCGATCGGAGGTCTCACTCCGCGGCATGGCGATCGCGCTTTTGGTTGCTGCGCTGATCGCCATCGTCGTCACCACGCTCGCGAGTCACAGCGGTGATCACGCGTTCCTGGTGCTGCCCGCTGGAATCCCCGTGTTCGGCGGCCCATTGACGATCGAGGCGGCGCTTTTCGGCGCGTCAACCGGTCTGGGGATCGCCGCAGCCGTGCTGGCGGCGGCTCCGCTCTCACTCGTGCTGATGCCGAATTCTCTGGTGGACGCCCTCCCGAGCGCGCTCGCGCGCACGGGGGCAGCGATCGGTACCGCGCTCAACCTGATCCCCGCAATCGCGCGCAGCGCCACCGAGATTCGCGACGCGCAACGCATGCGTGGGTGGCGTCCCCGCCGCGTTCGGGAATGGCCGGACCTGGCCGTGCCGGTGGTGCTCACCGCGCTCGAGAGCTCGATCACGCTCGCCGAGGCCATGGAGGCACGCGGCTACGGGTCGGGGGCGCGAACCCACTACACCCACGACGTGTGGCACCCGGCGGATGTTGCGGTGAGCGTGGTAGCGGCGGTGGTGGCGATCGCCTTTGTGCTGCTCCGCGTCGCCGGTGTCATCGGTGACTGGTATCCCTTTCCGGATCTGTCGGTGCCACCGGTCAACGTCGTCGGCGTGGCGTGCTGCCTTGGCCTCGCTATGCCGGCACTGGTGTGGCGGCGATGACACGGACAGCGATCGCAGCGCTGTCAGGCTTCACGTATCGATATCCCGCCGGCCAATCGGACGCGCTCGACATCGACGAGCTGCGCGTCCACGAAGGCCTGACCGTGATCACCGGCGCCTCGGGCTCCGCGAAGTCGTCGCTCCTTCGGGTGTTCAACGGTCTGGTGCCGCATTTCCACGGCGGCACCGTCGGGGGGACCGCGGTGGTGCGCGGCCACGATGTGCTCACCACCCCGACCCGGGTGCTCGCGACCGAGGTCGGCTTCGTGTTCCAGGATCCCGAGCTGCAGTCGGTGTACCCGACCGTTGAACGCGACGTCGCGTTCGGGCTCGAGAACACCGCCACGCCGCCGGCGGCGATGCCGTCACGTGTCGCCGAAGCGCTGGAGCAGACCGGCATCGCGCATCTGCGCGGCCGTGCTGTCGCCACGCTCTCCGGCGGCGAGCGCCAGCGCCTCGCCCTTGCCGGTGTCCTCGCGATGCGTCCTCGCCTGCTCGTGCTCGACGAACCGCTCTCCCAGCTCGACGAGGATGGCGCGCGCTCGCTGGTGGCCATCCTCGCAGCGCTCGCCCGATCGGGCACCGCGGTTGTGGTCGCCGAGCACCGCATCGACCAGCTCGGCCTGCTGGATGGACGCAGACTCGTGATGCAACGCGGGCGCGTCATCGACGCGGCGACAGGAGGCCTCGGCGGAATCGCCGAGATGCCCGCATACCGCGCAGCCGCGCAGCCGCCACCCTCCACGGTCGCCTGGCAGCTGAGCGGGGTCGCGACCGGTCCGGCGCGCACCCCCATTCTCGAGGGGATCTGCCTGGAAGGTCACGAGGGCGAGGTCGTCGCACTCGTCGGCCCGAATGGTGGCGGGAAGACGACGCTGCTGCGCACTGTGGCCGGGCTGCTCGCACCCCTCTCGGGGCGGGTGCATCGCGAACCCGGGAGGGTCGCGTTCCTGCCGCAGAATCCGATGGCCCTCCTCCACCGTGCGACGGTCGCCGCCGAGGTGGCGTGGACGGTGCGCGGCGATCCACCGAGCGGTGACGCACACACCATCATTGCCGACCTCGGTCTCGCCGATCTGGCCGAGCGAGATCCGCGCGATTTGAGCACGGGAGAGCGTCAGCGAGCGGCGATCGCCGCGGTCCTCGCCGGTGCACCCCGGATCGCACTCCTCGATGAACCGACTCGCGGCATGGATGACGCGGCGCGCGATGCGCTCTGCCGTGCCATCGGCCGCCTGCGCGACGCCGGCGGCTCAGTGGTTATTGCCACTCACGACAAGAACCTGGTGGCCGCGCTGGCCGATCGCACGCTTACGGTGGGCGGCGGGCTGGTGCGTGAGCTCACTCCGGTGGCGGTGGCATGAGAGTCGGCGCGATCTCGATCGCGGGACTGGCGCTCTTTCTGTGGCCCTTCGTGGCTGCGGACACGCCACCCGCAGCCGCATCGCTGATCCTCAGCCTCGGCGTCGTCGCCGTGCTGATCTTCGTCGAAGCATCGACGCGTCGGCTCGATGCACGGCGGTTCGCCCTGCTGGCGGCGATCGCTGCGATCGACGCCGGGCTGCGACTCGTGCTCGTCATCGGGCTGGGCGGATTCAGCCCGATCTTCTTCCTCATTCTCGCCGCGGGATACGTGTACGGACCGTCCTATGGGTTCCTCGTCGGGTCGGTGGCCCTGCTCGCGTCGGCGGTTGCGACCGGCGGGATCGGGTCGTGGCTTCCCTACGAGATGGTGGGGTGCGGTTTCGTGGGGCTGGTTGCGGGCCTGGCGGGCCTGCGCCGCTCCGGGCCCGTGACCCGGCGGGACATCGTGATCCTGGCGATCGTCGGAGCGGTCACCGGCTTCGCCTACGGCGCGCTCCTCGATGTGTGGGACTGGACCACGTTCTACCGAGGAGCGCCGGACTTCGGATGGCAGCCCGGGCTCTCACTGACCACAGCGCTCGCTCGTTTCGGTCGCTTCTACGTGGCCACGACACTGGTGTGGGACGGCTTCCGGGCGGCGGGCAACGCGCTCGCGGTGATCTTCCTGGGCGCGCCGGTGCTCGCCGGGTTGATGCGGATGCGGTCGCGTTTCAGCGTGACCGTCCTGGACAGCTCGGCCCACGCTTCGCGGCCATTGCCAGTCAGCCCGAGCTGAGCGCGAGCACCGCGAAGACGACCGCGACGATGGCTCCGATCAACAGCGGCAGCTTCGACAGCGGCCACGGCATTCGCCGGCCGACCTGGAAGGTCACACCGAGCGTGACCGCCATCCCAGCCCCGTAGAGATAGTGCTGGGGCGCGTGGGTGGGACGGTGGCCCATGAGATACACGGCTCCACCAAGGATCACCTGAACGGCGACCACCAGCAGCAGCAGCCGCAGGTAGATCTTGAGAACGATTCCCACGAGCGGCGTCACGAGCGAGACCAGCGCCACGAGCGCGCCGAGCACCGCTGCCACCACGAGGATGAATCCGAGCTTCTGATGCAGGGTCACCCAATCGATCGAGGCGATCATCAATCCGGCCAGTACTGCTCTTCGCGGATCGCCTTGTTGTCGAAGCCGGCGCGACGCATGATCGCCCGGGCGCCGCTGATCATCCCCGGGTGACCGCAGAGGAACACCCCGCCGTTGCCCGGGCGCATTCCCGCGGCGTCAGCGTACTTGCGCATGACGTCCTCGACCCGCCCCCACTCGCCGTGCCATTCGGGGTCCTCCCACGGCCGGCTCACCGTCGGCACGTAGGTGAGCCAGTCGAACTCCCGCTCCAGGGCCACGAGCTCGTCGGCATACCCGAGCTCGACGGACCGCGCGGCGCCCTGGATGGTGACGACCGGCACCGGGGTCCAGTCGCCGGCTCTCGCCCGCGATGCGAGCGTGCGCAGCAGGCTGACGAAGGGCGCGATCCCGGTCACGGTGGCGACGAACAGGTGCGGCTGGTCCAGCAGCGGTGCCTCGCGAAGGAAGAGTCCCTTGGTGCGCCTGCGCACGATCAGGTCGCCGCCGACGCCGAGGGCGAACAGCGGATCGGAGAGCTCGCCGTCCGGGACCCGCTCGATGAACAGCTCGATCTCGTTCTCGAGGGGCGACGAGCAGATCGAATACGGGCGCTCGATCACCCTGCCGTTGGACTGCAGCCCGAGGGTCACGTACTGGCCGGGGCGGTACGGAAGCTCGATGTCGGGACGGATCCGGATGATCCAGAGGTCCGGTGCCGGGTCGCGACGTGACACGACTGTCGCGGACGTGTATTTTTCCGGATCCATCATGTGCGCGCTGAGAGTGTAGGGGGAAGTACGCGGCGCGCCTCTTCTCCCGAATTGTGGAGACTGTTCGTTCAATGTACGGTCCACTCGCTCTCGTCGGCGGCGACGAGTTCCACCCCGGTAACGAGCACCAGGACGAGATTCTTCGCGACGCATGTGCCGGACGACCGGCTTACGTGGTCGCGACCGCGGCCCAGGACTTTGCGTCGGGGGCCGTCGATGCGGCTCGGCGCTGGTTCGCTGGCCTGGGCCTCGAGGTGCACGAGCTACGCGTCCGGACCAAGGACGATGCCGACTCGCCCGAGGTCGTGGCCGAAGCCGCCGGAGCCGGGCTCGTCTACATCGCCGGCGGTGATCCCGGCTGGGTCGTCGAGGTGCTCCGCGCGAGCCCTGTCTGGAAAGCGATCGCGGCGGCATGGCGGGCCGGTGCCGCGCTCGCGGGGTCGTCGGCCGGCGCGATGGCGCTGTGCCAGTGGGCCCTCGTCCAGACCAGCTGGCCCGGCGAGGTCCACGAGCGCTCGGTCGATGCCCTGGGGCTCGTCCCGGGGTGCGCGATCCTCCCCCACTTCGATGTCCTCGGCGACGCCTGGATTCCGTGGGCACAGGAGGGCCTCGCCCAGGAGGCGCAGGTCATCGGCATCGACGAGCGCACCGCCGCCGTGCTCCGCGAGGGCAGGTGGGAGGTTGTCGGCCCGGGCGCGGTGACGATCCTGCAAGGGCAGGTGCGCCACCGCCACATCGAAGGCGAGCTGATCGAGCAGATGTCAAATCCGGAACCTTGACGCTGCTCAGTCCGTAATCCAAGCGTAACCCTGATCCGTTTACTTGTATGACAGGGTGGATAACCTCATCAGCGAAGGCATTACGTGAGACCACGATCGACATGAGCTTCCAAGGCGCAATCACCGACATGGACGCGGCGAAAGCACGCGCCGAAGACGCGAAAGCCCGCCGCAGACTGCGTATCCAGCATATTCGGAGGCTCGAACGCGTACTCGACACCGTCGAGAACCACAACCTGCAGCGTGATCGCCAGGTTCCGCCGGACATGTGGCGGCAGCTCGCAGAGCTCGAGGTGGTCCTGCCCGTCCCCGCACCCGCGGCGCTCTGGCAGGCACGCAACACCGCCCGGCTCCATGACGCGCTGCTCGATTGGGAAGCCGACCTCCTCGACGAGGTCGCACCGCACCGCGTCGCGTACGACGACACCCACGACGACTGACCTCACCGTCTGACGCTCGTCTGGCACACTCAGCGGACGTGACCACCGCTGAACGCATGGCGCTCATCGAGCGCCACACCGCCGAGGTGATCGGCGCCGACGAGCTACCGCCGCTGATGGACGCCGGCCTCGAGTTGCGCCACTACATCGGATTCGAGATCTCCGGCAAGGCGCACCTCGGCACCGGGCTGATGAGCATGGCCAAGGTGCGCGATCTCACCGCGGCAGGCGTGCACTGTTCGATCCTCCTCGCCGACTGGCACACCTGGATCAATGACAAGCTCGGGGGTGACCGCGAGTTGATCCGTCGCATCGCGACCGGCTATTTCAAGGAGGCATTCCGCGCCTCGCTGCTGTGTCTCGACGCCGATCCGGGATCGGTCGAGTTCGTGCTGGCGTCGGACCTGTACAGGGACGACGACGAGTACTGGGCAACGGTGATGGAGGTGAGCAAGAACACGACGCTGGCGCGGATGCAGCGCAGCATCAGCATTCTCGGCCGCCAGGAAGGCGAGAGCGTCGACTTCGCCAAGCTCATCTACCCGGCCATGCAGGCCGCCGACATCTTCGCGCTCGGTGCGCACATCGCCCACGCGGGCATGGATCAGCGCAAGGCCCACGTGATCGCCCGCGACGTGGCCATGCAGATGCGCGTCCACGCCCTTCGTGGCGTGAACGGGGCACCGATGAAGCCGGTTGCCCTGCATCACCCGCTGCTGCTCGGGCTCCGCCGCCCCCCGGTGTGGCCGGTGCCGCCGGAGGCGGCGCGCGACGTGTTCGCGGCCATGAAGATGAGCAAGAGCGATCCGGGCTCCGCGGTGTTCGTTCATGACAGTCCTGACGAGATCATGGGCAAGATCAGGAAAGCGTTCTGTCCGCCCGGCGAGGTCACCTTCAATCCGATCCTGGACTGGATCGAGAAGGTCGTCTTCGATATCGCCGGGGGGCCCTTCGTCGTCGACCGGTCGGAGGCCAACGGCGGGCGGGTGAGCTTCGACGCCTATGACGAGGTGATCGCCGCGTACGTCAGTGGCGCACTCCATCCGATGGACGCCAAGGGCGGGCTCGCCGCCCGGCTCATCGATCTGCTCGAGCCGGCGCGCCTCCATTTTGCGAAACCCGAGGTGCACGCAATGCTCGAGGAGGTCGACGCCGCGATCGCATAGCCGATCAGCGCAGGCCCACGGCCTCCTGCACGCGCCGCAGCGTCGCGTCCGCCACGACATGCACGCGCGCGGCGGAATCCGCGAGCACGCGGCGGAGGCCGGTGTCATGGCTGCGCAGCTCCGCATATCGCGCCTGGATGGGGCCGAGCGCCTCGACGACGGAATCGGCCACCGCACCCTTCAGCACGCTGTATGTCTTTCCTTCGAAGGCCTCCAAGGCCACGTCGGCGCTGATCTCATTGAGGGCTGCGTAGATCTCGAGCAGGTTGGCGACGCCTGCACCGAGCGGTTTGTGGACGGCCGGCGCGGTGTCCGTGGTCGCGCGGGCGATCTTGCGGCGGACGACCTCCGGCGGATCGAGCAACAACACCGCATGTCCCGGACGATCGACGGCGATGCTCTTGCTCATCTTCTCCTCGGGCGTGTCGAGTCCCATGACCCGAGCGCCCACCCGACTGATCAAGGCGGCGGGCACCTTGAACACGTCGCCGCGCTGCGAGTTGAGCCGGTTGGCGAGGTCGCGGCAGAGCTCGATGTGCTGGCGCTGATCCTCACCGACGGGGACGAAGTCGGCGTCATACAGCAGGATGTCCGCAGCCATGAGCACGGGGTAGGTGAAGACCCCGGTGTTGATCCGCTCGCGTCCCTGCGCCTGGATGCGCGCCTTGAACTGGGTCATCCGGTCGAGCCAGCCCATTGGCGTGAGCGTCTCGAGAATCCAGCAGAGCTGCGTGTGCGCCGGAACGTGCGATTGGACGAAGATCTCGCAGCGATCGGGGTCCAGGCCGCAGGCGATGTACATCGCGGCCAGCTCCATGGTCAGCGAGCGCAGCCGCTCGGGATCCGGATGCTGCGTCAGCGCGTGAAGGTCGACGATGCAGAAGTAGTTCTCGAACCGATCCTGGTCGCGGGCCCAGTTACGCAGCGCACCGAGGTAGTTGCCGAGGTGCAGGCCGAAGTCCGGTTGGATGCCGCTCAGGACACGGGGGCGTGGGGCAGCGGTCGGCGACATCTCGGGCACCAGCCTAGCGTCAGGCGGTGCGACGGCGCTGGCGGCGCGGCTTCGCGACCGCCCGCGGCGACCAGCACTCCGCGACGAATCCCGCGATCTCCGCGGTGAGCCGATCCGGCCGGAGGCGCAGCTCGAGGATGTTCGACGCCTCGACGAGACGTGCATGGGGGAGCTCGCCGGTGAGCACGCCGGCATCGGAGAAGGGATGCACCGGGTCGATGTGGTGCCCGATCACCAGCGCCGGCATGGTCAGCTCACGCCGCTGCGCGCTGTACGGGGCGATGTGGCTGAAGAACAAACCCTGGAGCAGCGCGGCGCTCGGACCGGGGTCCTGACGCACCACGTCAAGCGCGACGTT
>JBAPWO010000055.1:0-1745 GCA_049283735.1 Candidatus Dormiibacterota bacterium | reverse complement strand
TGCCTCGGGGAAGTTTTGCGGCAAGCCGGTTCCGTGGAAATATATCTGACCAATTTCGAACTCCGCCGGAGCGAAACCGCCCTTCAACGCCTTTCTGTACCATCCCATCGCTTCTTTGGTATCAAGGTGAACCCCGCGCCCCGTGGAATACATAAATCCCAGGTTTGTTTCTGCTCCCGCGTACCCTCTTGCAGCGGCTTTGCGGAACCAAAATACGGCAGTTTCATCGCTCTGCTGAACGCCGCGGCCGGCCGCAAACATGAAACCTAAATTATTGTCCGCGGTGAGCTGACCTTCGGCAGCTGCCCGCATATACCAGCGAACTGCTTCGGTGTCGCTTTGCGGTACGCCCAGGCCACGAGAGTACAGATTGCCGAGATTATTCTGAGCCGCAGGATAACCGCGGTCTGCGGCCTTCTTGTACCAGATCGCAGACTGCGCGTAATCGCGCGGCACTCCCAAACCACCTTCATACGCCAAGCCAAGACGGAACTGCGCCTCGGAGTCGCCGTCCTCCGCCTTCTGCAGCAATCGCGACAGATTGTCTGGAGCTTTTGCACGGCCCCCGAACAGTAGTTGAGACTTGCAATTTACAGCGATGACACAAGGAATTGCGATTAACAAAACCAGCGTCCGCGTGAATGTTTGTAATTTCATTCCGCACCTCACGCCTTCTCGAACTCATTTGCAGCGTTGGACGCGGACCGCGGAAATACGTAACGTCACTTCGTTAGTAACTCACAAAAATTTACATTTTGCTTCAGAAGCAACGGTCAACAATGAACAGACGTAGTTGGAAGTAGATGTGAGCTCATGCGTGTCTATGTTTGTCTGTGCGGATTTGTTTGAACCTTAGCGGGTCGCTGGCATATGTTTCGGCGTGCCAACGACCCGCCCAGAATCAAATCGTCTGTGAAATACGGAAGAGAGCTCCGCGGGCGACCTCATCTCGGCACATCAATTAATCAATATGGCGGTCATTCCGAAGCCCCGCGTTTTCCAGCGGGGCGAGGAATCTCGCGTGTACGATTCGAAGCTATCGATCGCATGCGCACGCGAACTGCCGCATCAGCGGGAAGGGGAACCACAAAAAGCTCACTACAATCCCGACCCAATATCGTCGGTGCTATCTCGTTTAGAGTGACCTCTAGTAAACTAATTGCTTTGCATGCCCAAAAAGCTCTCCCACTACGACAATTCCGGCAAAGCTCGAATGGTCGACGTCTCCAAGAAATCTCCCAGCCAGCGCGAAGCCGAAGCCAGCGCCTTCGTCCAAATGCAGCCAGAGGTCTTACGGGCGCTGCCGAAAAATCCCAAGGGCGATCCGCTCGAAGTCGCACGCTTAGCGGGAATAATGGCTGCCAAGCGTACTGCCGATCTTATTCCCATGTGCCATCCCCTCCCGCTTTCCCACGTTGATGTCGAAATGCGGCTGTGCGAGAATGGCGTCGCGATCACCTCGAAAGTTTCGACCACGGCGCAGACCGGCGTGGAGATGGAAGCCCTCATGGCCGCCACCATAGCCGCTCTGACGGTATACGATATGACTAAGGCACTCGATAAGGGAATCGAGATTCGCGAAATCGTGCTGGAGCGGAAATCCGGCGGCAAAAGTGGAGACTACCGCCGCGCGCGAAAAAAGACGTAATGGCGAACAACGTAAGACTGCTGCTGGTAGATGACAATCCGATGGTGCTCGGCCTGCTTCGCGGCGCCCTCACGCCGCTAGCCCAGGTCACCACCGC
>JBAPWO010000054.1:0-3046 GCA_049283735.1 Candidatus Dormiibacterota bacterium | reverse complement strand
GACCGCGGGTTCTTGCTCGTTCCCTTCTGGTCGATGGAGATCGCCGGGCTCAGCCCCTCGATGTGGTCGACATCGGGCTTCTCCATCTGTCCGAGGAACTGGCGCGCATACGCGCTCAACGACTCGACGTATCGACGCTGACCTTCCGCATAGATGGTGTCGAACGCGAGCGACGACTTGCCGCTTCCCGACAGCCCGGTGATCACGATGAGCCGGTCGCGCGGCAGGGTCAGGTCGATGTTCTTGAGGTTGTGCTCGCGCGCACCGCGAATGACGATCTGATCGTTGGGCATTGACCGTCTAGCGTACCCAAGAGGCGATGTCGGACAACATCCAGGTCACGAGCCCCGGCACTCTACCACACGTGGCGTACATCTGTTCGGTGCGGCCGGCCGAGCGCGTCGCGGGCACAGAAGGGTCGATCCCGCCCCGCCCGCCTGGTCGTCCAGCAGCCGCGAAGCTGCCTACTCCGTGGGAGGTGCGCTCGGCGGACCGGCCGCGGCTCCGGCGACGGCCTCGGCCTTCTCCTTCTTCTCCCGGCGGGGGCCCTTGGGCACGAGGCGCATCTTCACCTCGTCGTCGACCACCTCGACGATGACCTGGTCGCCGGGACCGTGCTTGAGGCGGAGCAGCTCCTCGCTCAACGGGTCCTCGATGACGCGCTGGATCACTCGTCGCAGCGGACGCGCGCCGTAGATCTTGTCGAATCCCTCGATGACGAGCTTCTCCTTGGCCTCGTCCGAGACCGTGAAGGTGAGCTCCTGGGCCGCGAGGTGCAACGCCACCTTGGCGAGCAGCAGATCGACGATCTGGCGCATCTGCGGATGGTCGAGGCGCTGGAAGACGACCACCGCGTCCACACGGTTGAGGAACTCGGGACGGAACTGCTTCTTGAGCTCGTCCATGATGCTGTCGCGCATCTTGCCGTGCTCCGACGACGACGCCCGCTCGTCGGGCACCGCCGGCTGGAAGCCGAGCGACATGTTGAGCTTCAACCCGTGCACGCCGAGGTTGCTGGTCATGATGATGATGGTGTTGGCGAAGTTGACCGCCTTGCCCTTGGCGTCACTGAGACGGCCGTCCTCGAGGATCTGCAACAGCATGTTGAAGACCTCGGGGTGCGCCTTCTCGATCTCGTCGAAGAGCACCACGGAGTACGGGCGGCGGCGCACGGCCTCGGTGAGCTGGCCGCCTTCGTCGTAGCCGACGTAACCGGGCGGCGATCCGACCAGACGAGCGGTGGAGTGACGCTCCATGAACTCGCTCATATCGAGCCGGATGATCGCGTCCTCGTTGTCGAAGAGGAACGCTGCGAGCGCGCGTGAGAGCTCGGTCTTGCCGACGCCGGTCGGGCCGAGGAACATGAACGAGCCGATCGGCCGCTTGGCATCCTTGAGGCCCGCGCGCGCGCGCCGGACCGCCTGCGAGATCACCTTCACCGCATCGTCCTGACCGATGAGGCGCTTGTGGATCTCCTCCTCCATGCGGAGCAGGCGCGAGGTCTCCTCTTCGACCAGGCGTGAGACCGGGACTCCGGTCCACGACGAGATGATCTCGGCGATGTGTTCCTCGGTGACGTCCGGGACGCTGGCACCGAGCTCGTCACGCCACTTGGTTTCCTGGGTGACGTACTTGTCCTTGAGCTTCTTTTCCTTGTCGCGGAAGTTGGCCGCGGTCTCGTAGTCCTGCGCCGCGATCGCCTCTTCCTTCTGCGTCTGCAGCTCACGGATCTCACGCTGCATCGCGCGCAGCTCTTCCGGCGTGGTGGTGAGCTTCATGCGCACGCGCGCGCTCGCCTCGTCGATGAGGTCGATCGCCTTGTCGGGGAGCGAGCGGTCGCTGACGTAGCGTACCGACAGCTCCGCGGCGGCCTTGAGCGCTTCGTCGGTGATCTTCACCCGATGGTGCTTCTCGTAGAGCGCACGGATGCCGTGGAGAATCTCGATGGTCTCGGCGAGCGACGGCTCGTCGACGAACACCGGCTGGAACCGGCGCTCGAGCGCCGCGTCCTTCTCGATGTACTTGCGGTACTCGTTGAGCGTCGTCGCGCCGATGCACTGGATCTCGCCGCGCGCGAGCGCGGGCTTGAGGATGTTCGCGGCGTCGATAGCGCCCTCGGCGGCGCCGGCGCCGACGAGTGTGTGCAGCTCGTCGATGAAGAGAATGACCTCACGCGACGCGCGAATCTCGTCGAGGATCTTCTTGAGGCGTTCCTCGAATTCACCGCGGTACTTGGTGCCCGCGACCAGTGCGCCCATGTCGAGCGTGAGCACGCGCTTGCCCATCAGCGACTCGGGAATGTTGCCGAGAATGATCTGCTGGGCCAGGCCCTCAGCGATGGCGGTCTTGCCGACGCCCGGCTCACCGATGAGCGCCGGGTTGTTCTTGGTGCGCCGGCTCAGGATCTGCACGACCCGCTCGATCTCCATCGCACGTCCGATCACCGGGTCGAGCGAGTTCTTGATGGCGAGGTCGGTCAGGTCGCGGCAGAACTGGTCGAGCAGCGGGGTCTTGGAAGGCTTCTTCTGCGCCTCCTTCGACTCCTCGTCGATCCCTGACTCGTGCAGCAGCTTGTCGATCTCGCCGCGAACCTTCTCGAGGTTGGCGCCGAGGTCCTCGAGCACGTGAGCGGCGATGCCCTCGCCCTCGATGAGCAACCCGAGCAGCAGGTGCTCGGTGCCGACATAGTTGTTGCCCATGCGACGCGCCTCTTCAAAGGAGATCTCGATGACCTTCTTGACGCGCGACGTCGGGATGATCTGCTGAATGATGATGCGCTCGTTGCGCCCGAGCACGGACTCGATCGTGCTCCGAACCTTGTTGATCTCGACGCCGAGATTGTTGAGGACCTTGGCCGCAAGTCCCTCTCCTTCACGGAGCAAACCAAGTAGCAGGTGCTCTGTGCCGATGTACGAGTGGTGCGAACGCTCAGCCTCTTCCTGGGCAAGCGTGAGCACCTTCTTCGCCCTTTCGGTGAAGCGCTCGAACGGGTACAAAACCGCCTCCATTGCCCTTCCGGCCCCCCCGTGGATGGAAAGGGTCAGAC
>JBAPWO010000053.1:0-4537 GCA_049283735.1 Candidatus Dormiibacterota bacterium | reverse complement strand
GTCGTGGAGATCGGGTTCGAGCGCGGTGTCCCGGTGTCGCTCGACGGGCGCCGCCTCGAGGGTGATCGCCTGGTCGCGGAGCTCAACACGACCGCGGGGGCACGCGGCATCGGTCGAATCGACCACGTCGAGAACCGCCTGGTCGGCATCAAGTCTCGCGAGGTGTACGAGGCACCGGCGGCGGTCACCCTGCACGCGGCGCATCACGCGCTCGAGAGCCTGACGATCACGCGCGACGTTGCGCGCTTCCAGCGCATCGTCGCCGACGAGTGGTCGCGTCTCGTGTACGACGGCCTCTGGTTCTCGGCGCTGCGTACGGCGCTCGACGCCTTCGTGCAGGAGACCCAGGTGCACGTGACCGGTGTGGTCCGGATGCGCCTCCAGAGCGGCGCTGCCCAGGTCGTCGGTCGGCGCGCGGAGCGATCCCTGTACAGCAATAACCTCGCGACCTACGATCGGGTCAGCGACACCTTCGACCATGCGGCGGCACGCGGCTTCATCGAATTGTTCGGCCTGCCGCTGCGCACCCAGACACGTGTGCAAGGGGCGCTCGAGGACGCGGCGCCGCTCCGCGTCGAGCGGCGTACCACGCGACGTGGCGACGCCTGATCGGCGGGCGCGCGGCGGTGCGCGCGCACCCAAGGTGTGGGCCGGCCGTCTGAGTGCGCCGACCTCCGAACGAGTGGAGCGGTACACCTCGAGCCTCGCCGTCGATCGACGTCTCGGCGCCGACGACGTTGCGGGCTCACGCGCCCACGCGCGCATGCTGCGCGGCATCGGCGTGCTCACCGTCGCGCAGCATCGCGCCATCGACGCGGGACTGCGCGTCATCGCTGCCGAACTCTCCGGCGACGTCTTTGCGGTGTCGCCTGGCGACGAGGACATCCACACGGCGGTGGAGCGCCGGCTCTTCGAGCTTGCCGGACCGGTCGCGGGCATGCTCCACACCGGGCGAAGCCGCAACGATCAGGTGGCAACCGATCTGCGCATGTGGGCACGGCGCGCGTGCGCCGATCTCCTGGTCGAACTTGCAGGTGTGCAAGAGGCGTTGCTGGCCCGGGCCGCCGAGCATCGAACCGCGCCGATGCCCGGATACACCCACCTGCAGCGCGCCCAGGTGGTGTCGCTCGCGCATCACCTGCTCGCCTACGTGGAGATGTTCGCCCGCGACGCGCTCCGCCTCGGCGCCGCGCGGCTCGCCTGCGACGAGCTTCCCCTCGGCAGCGGCGCGCTCGCCGGGTCCACGCTGCCGCTCGACCGCGAGCGCGTGGCTGACGAGCTTGGCTTCGGTCGCATCGCCGCCAACAGCATGGACGCGGTCGCCGACCGCGATTTCGCGGTCGACATCGCCGCCGCCTGCGCGCTGACCATGGTGCACTGCTCGCGCCTCGCCGAGGAGCTGGTGCTCTGGTCGAGCGCCGAGTTCGGGTTCGCGAGCCTTCCCGACAGCCATGCCACCGGGTCGTCGTTGATGCCCCAGAAGAAGAACGCGGACGTCGCCGAGCTCGCCCGGGGGAGAAGTGGACGGGTCATCGGGGACGTGGTCGCGCTGCTCACCGTCCTCAAGGGGCTGCCGCTCACCTACAACCGCGACCTCCAGGAGGACAAGGAGGCGCTCTTCGACTCGGTGGACACCACCGCGGCCACGCTGCGGATGCTCACCGAGGTCATCACCGTTGTGCATTTCGACACCGGCGCCATGCGCCGGGCGGCGTCCGATCCGGCGCTCCAGGCCACCGACGTTGCGGAGCACCTGGTCGCCAACGGCGTGCCCTTCCGCGAGGCGCACACCGTCGTTGGCGCGCTGGTGGCGGAGACCGTCGCCGCGGGGCGGACGCTCGCCGACCTGGACCTCGGCGAATGGCGCGCTGCATCCGATCACTTCGCCCCGACCATCGTCGATCTCTTCGATCCCGATTCGGCGCTCCGCCGCCGCGACGTTCCGGGAGGACCCGGACCCAGGTCGGTGGGCAGGCAGCTCACCCGCGCACGGGCGCTGGTGGCGCGCACGCGAAGAGCCGCCGCGGGCGGCTGACCGTATCCTGAGAGCGTGACCCGGGACACCCTGATCGTCGGCGACGTCCAGGGTGACGTCGACCGGCTCAAGGAGGCGCTCGAGCCGTACCCCGAGGACGAGGTCGACACCATCTTCCTGGGTGACTTCTTCCAGGGGGGCGAGCCCGGCGCCGGTGGCGGTGCGGCGGCGGCGAAACTCGCGATGGGCCGCCGCAACGCGCGTTCCGTGCTCGGCAACCACGATCTCTTCCTGCTGGTCATCCTCGAGCGCTCGCGGGGCGCCGACGAGCTCGGTGCCTGGCGCACGCGCGACGGGCTGAGCATGGAGGACCTCTGGCTGAGCCGGCGTGGCGACTGGGCGGACCTGAGCGCCGTCGCGGCGGATGCGCAGCTCGAGGACTGGCTGCGAGCGCTCCCGTTCCTCATCGAGCTCGAGGACGGCACCCTCGCTCAGCACACCGACGATGACCGGTACGCGGAGATCGGCGACACCGTCGATGCGGTCAATGGCGCGGTGCGGGGCTGGCTCGCGACCACCGGCGGAGCCTTCCAGGCCCTGCGTTACACGATCGGGCGGCACGGCTTCGACGACCCCGAGCGGTTGCGGCGATACCTCGAGCACTTCGGCGTCAGGCGCGTCGTCCACGGGCACACGCCGCACTGGGACGAGGTACCGATCTCCGTACACGGCGGCCTCGCGGTCGGGTACGACGGGCGGTTCTCGCGGTTCTGGGGTCGAGCCGAGGGCGAGGAGCCGGGCCCGATCGGCGCGACCATCGCCCTGCTGCCGCCGCTCCCCGTCGGCGCCGGGTGAGCGCCGACCCGATCAGGGGTGGCGGCTGAGCATCTCTCCGAGCCGCGCGATCGGCGGTTCCTGCCCGGCGGTGACGTAAGCGGTCACCACCAGCGAGAGCAGGAGCACCTTGAGGGCGCGGAACGGCGCGGCCGGCGGCTGCTGCACCACCAGGACGGAGAGTGCGATCCCGTCGATGGCGCTCAGGATCGCGCCGGCAAGCTCGCGCGGCGACACCAGCGAGTACGCGGGCAGGCGGCCGAGCACCTGGCGCAGCTCGATCTCGACCTCGTCCACGAGATGGGTTCGGAGGCCGGCGCAGCGGACCCGGAGCGCCGGGCTGCTCAGGCTGACCGTGTACAGATCCAGGAGCAGTCGGAAGAACTCGGGCTGATCCGCGCAGCGGGCCTCGGCGTGGTCGAGGCCGGTCACGATGCGCTCGAGGGGATCCTCGACCGCCTCGACCACCGCCTTCCAGTCGGCGACCATCTGACGCTCGGTGACCATCACCACCTCGAGGAGCAACTCCTCCTTCGAGTCGAAGTAGTAGTGGAGGAGGCCGGGCGCGACCCTCGCCTCGCGGGCGACATCCTTCAGCGACGTCTCCGCATAGCCCTGACGGCCGAGCACGGCCGCGGCGGCGCGGACGATCTGGTTTCTCCTGCCGGCCTCGTCGACCTCGGTGCCCCGCAGCGTCGTCCCCTCGTCCCTGGCGCCGATCGTGGCGATCTGTCTCACGCGTTCAACCTGAGCGGCAATGCTAACCCGGCCCGGGCGGGTTAGCAAAGCTCACGCAGCTCAGGCGATCGGTTTGTGGAAGCCCACGCCGATTGCCCCCGGCCCGCTGTGGCAGCCGACCACGGGCCCGACCACCGTCAGCGCCGGCTCGCTCGACGCCAGGGGACGCATCCTGTCGACGAGCTCGGCGGCGATCCGGGGGCGGTCGGCGTGCGCGACGACGACGTCGGCGCCCCCCCAGGTTGCAGCGGCCCGCTTGCATTCCTCGACGACGCGGTCGATGGCGCGGGGATAGGTCCGAACTCGTCCGACCGGCTCGATGACCCCGTCACGAATCTCGAGGATCGGCTTGATGTCGAGCACGGAACCGAGCAGCGCTCGCGCCCCGCCGATCCGGCCGCCGCGGCGTAGGAACTCGAGCGTCTCGACGGTGAAGAGGACCTTGTCGGTGCTGAGCACGGCAGCGATCGCGGCCTCGACCTTGCCGGCGTCGCCGCCGGCCTCGATGGCCCGCACCGCCTCGCGAACCGCGGCATAGTGACCGACCGCGACGCTGCGCGTGTCGATCACCCGGATGTCCTGGTCGGGCAGCGCCGCTCGGGCCTGGGTCGCCGAGGCGTAGGTACCGCTGAGGTCGGCGGAGATGGTCGTGCAGACGATCGCGCCGCCGTCCGCCCCCAACTCCCGGAAGACATCCTCGAATTCGGCGGGGGTCGGTTGTGAGGTCCGCGGAAACGGGCCGGGGGCAGCCAGCCGGGTGTAGAACTCGGCGGCCGAGATGTCCACGCCGTCGAGGTAGGTCTGATCGCCGAAGATCACCTTGAGCGGGACCACGCGCACCGTATGGGCGGCGCGAAACGTGGGATCGAGATCGGCGGTGCTGTCGCACACCAGGTGGACCGACGGCATGGGCGCCGTAGCCTACCTCGCAGCCGGCAGCCTGGCCTGATCCTCGCGGTTGTCCTCGGCGATCAGCAGGGCGCCGAGCAG
>JBAPWO010000052.1:0-2042 GCA_049283735.1 Candidatus Dormiibacterota bacterium | reverse complement strand
ACATATTCTTAGAACGAACATCACTTTTATCAGGACAAGGACGGTGTATGCGAAAGTTGAGCACAATTGTGGGTTTTAGTTTGAGAAGCAGTTCGTTAGCACGCTTGCTGCTCGGGATGTCGGGTTGTCTGGTCGTATTGGGTAGTTCCGTGTTGTGCGCGGCCCAGGATGCCCAGCCCTCACAATACCCCAGCCTGCCGAGTGAAATGCCCGCCAAAATTCAACCCGCTACCGGCAGCTTCGACTACAGCCGGAGCGAAGTAATGATTCCCATGCGCGACGGCGTGAAACTGCACACCGTAATCCTCGTGCCGAAGGGCGCGAAGGGCGCTCCGATCCTGCTCACCCGCACACCGTACGATGCCAACAAACTGACCACTCACATCGACAGCTCTCATCTTGGTCCGAGCCTATATGGCTACGACAACGCCACCGATGTAATCGTCGACGGCGGCTACATCCGGGTAGTGCAAGACGTGCGCGGCAAGTACGGCTCCGAGGGCGACTACATCATGAATCGCCCGCTGCACGGCCCGCAAAATCCTACGCCGGTCGATCACGCCACCGACACCTACGACACCATCGATTGGCTGGTCAAAAATATTCCTGAAACCAATGGCAAAGTTGGAATCCTCGGCATCTCCTACGACGGCTTTTTGCCGCTGATGGCGCTGGTCAACCCGCACCCCGCGCTCAAAGTGTCTGTGCCCATGAATCCCATGGTCGACGGATGGAAGGGCGACGATTGGTTTCATAATGGCGCGTTTCGCGAACAGGGTATGCCCTACATCTACGAGCAAGAAGCTACGCGCAAGAACGAAGCCAAATGGTGGACAGGATACTACGACGACTACGACATGTTCATGCAGGCGGGCTCGGCCGGCGAACTCGGACGCGAGCATGGCCTCGAGCAAGTGGGATTCTGGCGAAAAATTCTCGCTCATCCCAGCTACGATTCGTTTTGGCGCGATCAGGCGGTCGACAAAATTCTGGCAACCCAGCCGCTCCAAGTGCCGGTGATGCTGGTCGACAGTCTCTGGGATCAGGAAGACATCTACGGCGCCATGGCAGTCTACAAGGCCATCAAGCCGAAAGACACGAATAATGACAAAGTGTTCCTGGTCTTAGGTCCATGGCATCACGGCCAGGAAATCCTGGATGGCAGCACCCTCGGCGCAGTCAAATTCAACAGCGACACCGCACTCTATTTCCGGCAGCAGATATTGCTGCCGTTCCTCAACCAATATCTCAAGGACGGCGCACCCAAGGCCGACGTTCCGCCCGTGTCCGCGTTCGAAACTGGAACCAATACTTGGGAGCGCTTGCCCGCATGGCCGAGAGGATGCGCCAGTGGCTGCACCACTCGACCGACGCCGCTTTATCTCGCCGCAGGACCAAAGTTAAGTTTCACCGTGCCGAATTCTGGTGATGCGCCTTACGACGAATACACATCCGATCCGGCAAAGCCCGTTCCGTTCCGCGCACGCCCTATCGACGATGCCTCGTGGTCACGTTGGCTGGTCGACGATCAGCGCGAGATGTCGGGACGCACGGATGTCGCCGTATTTACCTCCGAAGAGTTGCGAGCGCCGATGAAGATCAGCGGAGAACCAATCGCAAATCTGGTCGCTTCGACCAGCGGAACGGACTCCGACTGGGTGGTCAAGTTGATCGACGTCTATCCCGACCAAGTCGCTGGCCAAGCGCCGATGGGCGGCTATCAACTGATGATCTCCGCAGATATTTTTCGCGGCCGTTATCGCGAGAGCCTGGAAACAGCTAAAGCGATTACCGCTGATAAGCCTCTGCTGTACCGCTTTTCCCTGCCCACGGCAAACCACGTTTTTCTGCCCGGGCACCGCATCATGGTGCAGATTCAGTCAAGCTGGTTTCCGCTCTACGACCGCAATCCGCAGAGCTTCGTGTCTAATATTTTCTGGGCGAAACCAGCGGACTATCGCAAGGCAGTGCAGCGTATTTATCACACGCCGGGGGAAGCAAGCTTCATCGAGCTTCCACTCGTAACCAATCCGTAAAAGAAG
>JBAPWO010000051.1:0-1923 GCA_049283735.1 Candidatus Dormiibacterota bacterium | reverse complement strand
GGGACCATAAACGACCTTGCATTGTGTGTTCCCCATCTTTTAGAGGAAACCAAGAGTACGGTGAGACCCGCTCACTTCAGCCGGACGCCGCCGACTTCCTCTTGCATATCTACACCGTTGCTGCTGTCCATCCAGGCGGCAATGAAGGTGTCGCCGGACCAGGTGTTGCCGGTGTAATCGCCCATCCAGTTGTTCTCGGTGCCGTTCACTCTGGGATCGGAGAATGCCGTGGTCAGTTGCCAGTTTGCGCCAAAGCTTTGCCCGCCGTCTTCTGAGATGGCCGCAAATGCCTGATAGTCGACATCGTTGGGATCGTTGCGACGGTCGAGCCAACTCACGCCAACCTTTCCGGTCGAATTCACGGAAATCGCGGGGAAGAATTGATCGTGGGTGTCGCTCTTGGGTGTCAGGTGAACGGGCTGCGACCAGGCGGTGCCGCCATCTGTCGAGCGAATCACTTCCACCCGAAGATATGCTCCTGTCCAGGTATACATCGCTACATACAAATTCCCGCTGTAAGGGCCATCGCCGTTATCCGCGACGATGTCTGGATAGTTATAAACACGCTCATAGGTATTGGGGAGTGCCCAGTCGACGGGCATTGTCACTTGGGCGATCTTGCCGGGCGAGGACCAGGTTTTGGCTCCGTCGCTTGATTTCGAGAACATCATGTCGGCTATGTCGTCATTGCAACGCTGCTCGCCGCTGCCGTGGCAGCGTAGCCAAGTTACGTATACCGTGCCATCCTTAGCCACGGTCATGCGGGTAAGCGTGTCGGACACTGGAGATTTTTGCACTGCGTCGACTGCAACTTGCATCCAGCTAGCGCCCCCGTCGCTCGAATGCGAAACCAGGACCTGGTTCTTAATGTTTTGATCCGACAGCGCGACCCCGGAGACATACAACCTATTTACCCAAGGACTGGCAACGTTTGTATCGACCGCTAAGTGGGTAGAATACTCGGTTGTCGCTCCAGGGCGACGCATCGCGACGACTGGCTTGCTCCAGTGGGTTCCGTCGCTTGATTTCTGAACGGCGACGAGACCATAGTCCGTGCCGTATTGGGTATTAAAAAAGTAGATCCCGGAAATGTAGGCGGTCCCGTTCAGGTCGTAGCCCACCGACGGCTCGTCCATCGGCACGTAGGTCCTGTGCTTGATAATGAGCGCGAGCATGCATTCGACGCGCGTCCAGGTTGAGCCTTCATCGCGAGAAAGATGGAAGCCCAGGTAGGGGCAGTTGAAATCGTCGCTCCCGAGCAGCAGTTCCTTACCGTTCAGGGGATTGGTCACGATGGGGGTATCTGTCACCGGATTCCCGCCCTCAGAGGCTTGCGTAGGCGGAAGCACACACGGGGCGGGCGAGCAGGTGAGTCGTGGCGGGACGGATGTCGCGCGTTCTGTCGATTGCCCGTGCGCTTTACCAATCAGAAAATTCCCCACGCAGACCAGAAGGAGAACCAATAAGACGCAATGTCCGGCCTTCATCGTCGCATCCTTTCGCCAATGTAGAGCATGCAAGCCGCGGCGGGCGGCCCATTCAAGCCGTTCTTTGGCTTGAGTAGGGAAGGTGGACAGCCATTCTAGCGGTTCACTTCAAGCGTACCCCGCCGACTTCCTCTTGCATATCTACGCCGTTGCTGCTGTCCATCCACGCGGCGATGAAGGTGTCGCCGGACCAGGCGTTGCCGGTGTAATCGCCCATCCAGTTGTTCTCGGTGCCGTTCACTCTGGGATCGGAGAAGGCCGTGGTCAATTGCCAGTTGGCGCCAAAGCTTTGGCCGCCGTCTTCGGAGATGGCGGCGAATGCCTGATAGTCGACATCGTTGGGATCGTTGCGACGGTCGAGCCAACTCACGCCAACTTTTCCAGTCGAGTTCACGGAAATTGACGGGAAGAACTGATCGTGAGTGTCGCTCTTCGG
>JBAPWO010000050.1:0-12634 GCA_049283735.1 Candidatus Dormiibacterota bacterium | reverse complement strand
TCGACTATTCGAGCGATTTGAGAACCTAAAGACGCATGTCGTCAGTCAATCCAAAAAAGAATCAGTCGATACAGAGCGAGACGAGAAGCCTGATGCAGCAATGATATTTCAGCCCCAACTTCATTTTCAGGAGGTGCAGCCGCGACAGAGTAATTCTGGATCAGCCAATCGGAGGTTCGAATCCTCCCTCCCAGCACTGTCATGTCTCAGGCTTGGATTCACGGGGCATTGCAACAAGCTGAGCGAGCCGCTCCAAGGGTGTCATCCATGCGAGCGTTTGTCGAGGCCGCTCGTTGAGCTCCCGTGCCACGGCGTCGAGAGCAGCCGGGCTGTGAGCCGTGATCCCTTCTACTTTTGGCTCGATTCACCTGCGGCTGGCATTGACTCGCAGTTGCTCCTCGCTGGGGGTTGCCAAACGGGATGTGGGCTGGAGGGTCTGGACTATGTCTCACCATGCGCAGCGAATCCGTACGATCTTGTGCATGCCGCTACGGAGCACGGCTTGGTGATCAACCGTGCATCTGTCGATCTACTCCTTGTCTGTGACATGGAGCTAGAAAACGCTACAGAATGCATCTCGGCAAGCGTCAACCCAGCGGAGCCGCCGGCATCGTATGTTGCTGTTGTGAGGCCTCTCAATTTTTCTGGTTCTCCCATCGCTCCCATCTCCTCGTTGTCGTTGCCACAAGGTCGCGGCATACGAGAACAAGTGCTTCGAAGCTGACCTACGCCCGGCTAGTCACCACAACCTAGTCATGATCGACTACTCGAACCACGAGGTGACCGAGCGAATCGCGACTTTGGCGCATGCTCTCAAGCACCCGCGAGCCCGAGGGACACGACGATCGCGCGCCCCAGCCCGATCAGGTCGTCATCCGTAAGCTGGTCGACTCGCATCGCGAGTCTCAATCGATGCACGATGTGATCTTGTCAACCATGAGGCTGCTTGCCTCGTGAAGCCCATTGATGTGGGAAGCGTGACAGGCCTCGGGACCTAGACTGCGCGACGCGACCAGTTTCAGGGAGATGCGGCAACCGACTCGGACCGGCACCAACGCGAGTCGGCTGCTGACTCAGGTCAGGACACACTAGCCAGGCCAAACTGCACCGCCTGTTCCAAAGTCATCCGCGTCCCCTGCTGCCAGGCGGCATCCGCCCGTTCTCCGCCAATGAGGTCCAGCGCCTTCTCTTGAGCCTCCTTGATGAGGACAGGGTCGGGGCTATTGAGGACGGACCCGGTTCGGTGGAACAGTTCGGTAGCAGCTCCAAGGAGATGAAGACACCGAGTCAACCGGCCATCGTCGAACGCCAGCCGGGCAAGCCCGGTCAGCGCCTCGGTCGCCTTGATGTAGCCGCCTATGTCACCGGCCAACTCGAGCTCCCGCCGAAAGCTTGCTTCCGCTGCAGACGTGTTCCCGGTCGCCAGCTCGACGTCCGCGAGGCTTCCATACATCGCACTTCTCTGCCACTCGTCTCCCAGCTCATCGGCCAGCGCAAGGCCTTCAATCAACCTGCGCCGCGCTCCTTCGTAATCGCCGGCGTTGTAAAGCGTGTAGCCGAAGTTGTTGAGGAGCAATGCGATCGACCAGTTATCACCGGAACGCCGGACGACTGATTCAGCATCTCGAAACAGCGACAGCCCCGCCTGTGAAGACTCCTCAGGGGCCTCAAAGTTCGCTATCAGTGCTAGCGCGTGCAGCGCGTTTCCCTCACAAACCTCTGACCCCAGTTCCTGCCCCAGCTGCCAGGCCTCATCGGCGCGTTGACGAGCTTCGCGTAACCGGCCTCGGAAGATGGCCCAGAGGCTTGCGACGAAGAGGCCCTCTGCTCGCAGCTCATCGGGCTCGGTCGACGCTGCCAGCGCGCGATCCAGCCAAGTCCGCCCCTCGCCTCCTTCGCTACGTGCCCAGTAGATCTTGAGCGCCAGTATCAGCCGCAGCGCGCTGTGAGGCTCGCGTCTCACCAGCCATTCGAAAGCAGCTCGCAGGTTGTCGCGCTCGATGTCGAGCCGTCGGAGCCAGCGCGCTTGGTTCACGCGATTGTCCTTAATCGCTGCACGGTCGCTCACGGCGCGGAAATACGCGGCGTGCCTGTCCAAGACCGCATGCTCCTCATGAGACTCCGCAAGCCGCTCCGCCGCGAACTCGCGGATCGTCTCGAGCATCACGTATCGGGCCTCCCCGTCCGGTGTCGGTTCGAGCCGTAACAGGTTCTTCTCGACGAGGGCCGCAACGGTGGGCAGGTCCGCGGCGCAGGCCGCCTCCGCAGCATCGAGCGAGAAGCCACCGGCAAACACCGACAGCCGGTAGAAGGCCTGCTGTTCCGCAAGAGGCAGCAAGCCGAAGCTCCAGGCAATCGCTGTACGGAGCGTTCGCTGGCGCTCGGGCGCGTCCCGTGTCCCCCCGGTCAGCAGCGGCAGACGCTGCTCGAGCCGGTCCAGCAGCTGGGCGAGCGGGAGAATGCGCATCCACGGGACCGCGAGTTCGATGGCGAGCGGCAAGCAGTCGAGCCGGGCGCAGATCGCCTCGACCGCCGGCCGGTTCTCTGCGCTGACGCCAAACGACGGAAGGAAGGCGCGCACGCGCTCGGCGAACAACGAGGTGGCCTCGCCGGCCGCGAGTGGTGCGACGGAGAACTCGTGCTCAGCCGCAAGCTTGAGCGGCTCGCGACTCGTCACCAAGGCGCGAACTGCCGGCGCCGCCGCAAGCAGCTCGCCGACCGCTCCGGCGGCGTCTGGCAGGAGGTGCTCGATGTTGTCGATCACGAGCAGGAGGTGCTTGTCCGAAAGGTAGCGGCGGAGGATTCGGTCCCAGGTGTCACTGCCGGTCTCTCGCAGGCCGAGGGAGCGTGCGATCGTGGCGATGACCAGGCGGCTGTCAGTCAAGCCCGCCAGGCCGACGAACCAGACGCCGTCCGGATTCGATTCGGCCAACTCCGCGGCGGCTTGTAACGCCAGTCGGGTCTTCCCCGCGCCACCGGGACCCGTCAACGTCAACAGGCGCACGCCGCCCTTGCGACGTATCGCCGTGAGGACGTCGCCAAGCTCACGCTCTCGCCCGACGAACGGCGTCGGCTGCACCGGGAGGTTGGTTTGGTGGAGGCTCCTGAGTGGCGGGAAGTCGGCGTCGCCGATCTGGAAGATGTGCTCAGCCTCCAGGAGGTCCTTGAGCCGGTGCCGGCCGAGGTCTCTGGCGTCAACGCCCTCGCCCAGGAGGCTGTGGGTCTGCTCCGATAGCAGCACCTGGCCACCGTGGCCGCTTGCTGCGATCCGCGCTGCACGGTGAACGTCGATGCCGACATAGCCATCTTCAGTCAGCAGCGGCTCGCCGGTGTGCAGGCCGATGCGCACTCGCACCTGTCCGGCGGCGAGTGCACGCTGAGCCTCGCTCGCTGCAGCGACGGCACGGCGCGCTGAAGCGAATGCGTAGAAGAAAGCATCGCCTTGGGTGTCGACCTCCACGCCATCGTGCGCCGCGAACACCCCTCGCAGGCAGCGGCGGTGATCCGCCAAGGCGCCAGCGTAGCTGTCACCCAGCTCATGCAGCAACCGCGTCGAGCCCTCGATGTCCGTGAACACGAAGGTCACGGTGCCTGTGGGAAGCTCACGCATGGTCTTTCGCCTGCGCCGCAGTCTGGGCTCGAGCTTCCGCGCTCCCTGCGCTGGTCGGGCCGTCAACCGTCTCGTGAGCGGGTCCGTGTGCCATTTCCGTCTGCCGTTTCTGACTGCTCCGCGCTCCGCGGCAAAATTCTGGCTCAGGTCGGACGCTCCTCGGTAAGGGTGGGCGAGGCGAAGCCGCTGTGAGCCGATCAGCGGCCAGCCATACGGATCTTGCCGGGCTGCGGCCGCGAGGCACAACCGATGTGGCCAGCCAGCCCCGGAGGGAAGGCACGCGGCGTGAGCTGAAGGCCTGCGGCGCTTGCTCAGGCGCTTCCGCCTAGCTGGAACGCACCGGTTCCGTTATAGAACGCTGGCAAGGTCCCCACGATCCCACCCTAGCCGCGCCTCTGGCCGGCGTCTGGGCGCGTGGTCACACATGCGTTCAGAAATCGAGGCTCAGTCTTAGTCAATCAACGGGACGAGATTTGGTTGCGTAGGCGCCGCTGCTGAGTTCAAGTCTGGGGCGATCAGCATCATGACGAAGAACTCATGTTCTGGCATGAGAACTTCTGTAATCGCCGGCTCCTCCGCGCGCGCCCTGAGCGATGATGAGCCGATGAGGACTCATGTCGCCCTGCTCCGCGGGATCAACGTCTTGGGTCGGAACAAGGTCTCGATGGCGGACCTCCGCCAGGTAGTGACGTGGCTCGGTCATGGCGATGTGGCGACGTACATTCAAAGCGGCAATGTCATGTTCACGGCGGCCAAGCCCGACGCGAACAGCCTCGCACTGGCGGACGACCTCGAGATCGCGATCGCGGAGCGGCTTGCTGTCCGCCCTGCCGTCGTGGTCCTGGCTCGCCGCGAGCTCACCCACGTCGTCCGTGACAACCCCTTCCGCGACGAGGACGATCACAGACTCCTCCACGCCGTGTTCCTCCGAGAAGCCCCCGGGCCGAATGGCGTGGCGTCAGTCAAGGCCGCAGTCGTACGAGCCCGTAGCAATGAGAGTCGGGACGACGCGCGCGTCATCGGTCGCACGTTGTACCTGTGGACGCCTGATGGGTTTGCCCGCAGCATCTTGCGGTCGGAGCTGAGCCGCGGCGGACAGCACCGCACCCCGATGCAAGCGGGAACAGCGCGGAACTGGGGACCGTCAACACCCTCGTGTCACTTCTGGAGCGCTGAGCTGGAGAGATCCCCACCCAGGACCGGGTGTCCTTCGCTCCACATTCGGAACGCACGCCAGCTACTTGATCACTGACAACTCCGGCCCGGGCGACCCCTTCGAGAAGGTGCCCGAATTCTCGCGGCTGGCACGCGGCGTCACCGTATGGGCAGCGCTGCTGTCGCTGGGACGGTCCGGCGCGCGCTTGTTACTTCGATAACAACCGTCGCGTCTGGTCCAGCGGTGAACTCAGCGTCAGCGAGCGTGAAACGACACTCACGGGCGAGCCGGTCGGCGCAGGAGAGCCATCACCGACCCATGTCCGCCGCTGCAGCGGAGCGCGCGGCGAGCGACGTGGGCTAGCTTCGCTCCAGAACCATCGCGATCCCCTGCCCTCCACCGATGCAGAGCGCGGCGACACCAAGGTTGACGTCGCGCTTGGCCATCTCGAAGAGCAGCGTGACGAGGAGGCGTGTTCCGCTGGCGCCGATGGGATGTCCGATGGCGATCGCACCGCCGTTGACGTTGAGGCGGTCCTCAGGGACGGCGAGCTCGCGACCGACGGCGACCGCCTGCGCGGCAAAAGCTTCGTTGAGCTCGAAGAGGTCGATATCGCGGAGTTCGACTCCAGCCTTCTGGAGTGCGGAGCGCACCGCGGGAACGGGGCCCATCCCCATAATGCGCGGTGCGACGCCGGCGCTCGAGTAGCCGCGAATCCGAGCCAGGGGAACGCGGTTCTCAGCCTTGGCGCGCGAGGCGCTCATGACCACGACAGCCGCCGCGCCGTCGTTGATGCCTGATGCATTACCCGCGGTCACCGTCCCGTCCTTGGCGAACGCGGCGCGCAACGCGGCCAGCGTTTCGATCGTCGTACCGGGACGGGGATGTTCGTCGGTGTCGACGACGACTGTCTCCTTCTTTCGCTGCACCGGGACCGGGACGATCTCGTCATTGAATCGACCGCTCTGGATCGCCGCCTCGGCCTTCTGCTGCGATCCTGCGGCGAACGCATCCTGATCTTCGCGGCTGACCTCGTATTCGCGAGCGATGTTCTCGGCGGTGCTACCCATGTGGCAGTCGTCGAACGCGCACCAGAGCCCGTCGCGGATCATCTCGTCGACCAGCTGGCCGTGGCCGAGGCGGTAGCCGTAGCGGCCGCTGTCCATCAGATACGGCGCGCGCGACATGTTCTCCATGCCGCCCGCGACCACACACTCGGCGTCGCCGGCGCGAATCGCCTGAGCGGCGAGCGCGACGGTTTTGAGCCCGCTGCCGCAGACCTTGTTGATGGTTGTGGACGGCACGCTCTCGGCCAGGCCCGCACCGATCGCCGACTGCCGCGCGGTGTTCTGGCCGAGGCCGGCCTGCAGTACGTTGCCCATGAGCACCTCGTCAACGGAATCGATGCCCGCGCGGCGCAGGGCCTCCGCCACCGCTATCGATCCCAGTCTGGTTGCGGGCAGATCGGTGAAGACGCCGCCGAACGTGCCGACGGGGGTCCGCACGGCACTGACGATGACAGCATCTTCCACGCCGATCACTCTACGCCGCTCTTCCACTTCGCGTCCTGCCATGCGGTAGCCCTCATCGGTCCATATCCGATGCACCCGCACAGGAAGATCCTGGCGAGCGCGAGGAAGGATGATCGACCCCTGCCGCACAGGTATTACTGTGCAGGTTAGGGCGTTGGAGCGTGCGGCCTGGCCGTAGGCTGGATCCGATACGGGTCGAGTTGCCTCGACCCGTATCGAGGGATTAAGCGGCTTGCTTCGCAGGCTTGGTCTTGGTCGGCGTCCCACCAGCGGCGTTGATGAGGCGAAGGGTCATGTCGCGCTGGGTGTCGAGCACCTGGGTCGCGAAGTCGAACGACCTCTCCACCAACTCGGCGGGAGTCAGCTGGCCACTCTCGAGAGTTGCCGGCACGTCGCGAACGGCCTCGATGAGCTTTGCCTGAACCTCGCCCACCTTCTGGATCGCGGCCAGAAACTGCTTCTGCAAGTCGGTCACATAGGTCTGATACTCGGCCATGGGTGGTCTCCTTTGAAGAGCGGTTTGGTGATCGGTGCTTAGTATACCAAGCAACCGCTGCTTATGTCAACCCTCCATCGGCTTGGCTCCCCAAGCGCTAGGATTGGCTGATGCCCGAACCCACACCACCGTTCAAGTCAGTCGGAGATTTCATCCGCACGCAGCGCGAGCTAATGTCACTCTCGATGCGCCAGCTCGCCGGTCTGGCCAAGGTGTCGAACCCTTATCTCAGCCAGATCGAACGCGGTGTCTACAAGCCATCAGCCCAGGTGCTCAAGGGCATCGCGGATGCGCTGGATATGTCCGCGGAGACCCTGTACCGGGAGGCGGGCCTACTCGATGACTCGCTGGACCGACCCATCTTGACTGTTGAGGACGCCATCCGAGTGGACGGCCGGCTCACCCAGGAAGCCAAGCAGGCGTTGATCCAGGTCTACCGAGGCTTGCTCGCCGGCCAGCAGCCGTCGGGGGAGCGAGCGACGCCGTCGCGCCCGCCGCGCAAGACGACCGCCAAGGCCGTGCCGTTCACAAAGACGAAGCCGTCGAAGGCGAAGCCGAAGTCTCGCTGACGACCGTCGGTCAGGAGCGCTTCGCCGCTGCGCGAGTTCGCGCATGCTCGGGTCGGCGCGCCGAGGATCGAGCTTTGAACGGTCGAGCATCCTCGCCCTTGGCGTAGCTCCCGGGCGCCTGATCGCCGGGCGGAACGCGTGGCGGCGCAACGAGTTCCCCCGACCGTTCCGCGGCCCACGCAACCCAGTCGTCCCACCAACTCCCGCTCACACGTTCTGCACCCGCGCGCCACGCCTCGGCATCGACACCGCGATCCGCATGCGGGCGAGTCCAGAACGCCGCTTTGGGGTTGCCGGGCGGATTGACGATGCCGGCAACATGCCCGCTGGACGTCAGCGTGTAGCGGACCTCGCCGCCGACGTGTTGGGTGGTCAGATACGATCCCTTCCAGGGGGCGATGTGGTCGTTCTCGGCGCCCAGCACGTACATGGGCTGCTTGATTTTCCCGAGATCGATCGGGGTTCCGGCGATCCGAAACGCACCGCGGCGAATCAGCAGGTTGTCGACATAGCAGGCTCGCAGATATTGCGTGTGCATCGCCGCCGGCATGTTCGTGCTGTCCCCATTCCAGGCAAGGAGGTCGAACGCTGGTGGGGTCTTGCCCATGTACCAGTTGTTGATGACGTAATTCCAGACCAGGTCGTTGCCGCGCAGCCAGTCGAACGTCTGCGCCATCGCGGACGCTTCCAGATACCCACGCTGCTTCATGTTCTGTTCGAGGCGCGTCACGCTCTTGCGGTCGGCGAAGACGCCGAGATTGCCGGGGATGCTGAAGTCGACCAGCGTGTTGGTGACGGTCATCCAGCCCACTCGTTGGGCCTCGCCCTTCGCCGCAAGGTGAGCCAGGCCGATCGTCGACATCGTCCCCCCGAGGCACAGACCGACAATGTTCACCACCGGTGAGCCGGTGAGCTTGCTGACCTGGTCGAGCGCCGCCATCAGCCCGAGCTGTAGATAGTCGTCCCAACTCACATCCCGCATCGACGCGTCGGGGTTGCGATAGCTGATACAGAACACGGTGAAACCCTGCAGCACCGCGTACTCGATGAAAGAACGGCCGGGCGCCAGATCCATGATGTAGTACTTGTTGATCCATGGTGGGCTGCACAGGATCGGTTGCGCGTGGACCAGATCGGTTTGCGGCTCGTACATCAGCAGCTCCATCAGCGAGTTGCGCATGACCACGCGCCCAGGTGTCGCTGCGAGGTTCTTGCCGAGGCTGAACGATGTCGCGTCGACCTGACGTGGCCGCCCCCTGTTGTGGAGCAGGTCGTCGACGAAGTTGCTCGCGCCCGCGATGAGGCTCAGACCACCCGTTTCGAATATCTCCTTCAAGACCGCGGGGTTCATCCACGGCACATTGGTCGGAGCCAGTGCATCGAGCATGAGATTGAGTGCGAACCGCGCCTTCTCACGTTGGACAGCGGGAGCGTGTGACGTATCGACGAGCTGCTGCGCCCACTGCACCGTGCTCAGATAACTTTCGGCCAGCGTTCGGAAGGTGGGGTTCGCTTGCCATGTCCGGTCCGCAAAGCGGCTGTCGCCGGGACCAACCGGGTCACCCGTTCCCCGACCAAAGGCCCGTTGGGCCACGCGTGCGGCTACCGCAGCCTGCCCGGCCGAAAGATCCAGACCGGCCTTCGCGAAGTGCAGAGGGTGACGTATCGCGTCATCGAGGAACACGCTGCGCAACGCTCCTCCGAAATCGCTCTGGTCTACCCTGGCGAGCAGCGCCTCATAGGCGGTGTCCTCGCCGGCATCGTTGCTCACGAGCCGATCACATGAACAGGCCGCCGTTCACGGCGTACATCGCACCGGTGATATACGACGACTCATCCTCGAGGAGGAAGCGGACCACGCGAGCCACCTCATCTGGCCGGCCTAGCCGCCGGATTGGTACCTTCTCGATGATGCCGTCGAGGATCGGCTGCGGAATCTTGGCAACCATCTCGGTTGCGATGAATCCCGGGGCCACGCAATTGACGGTGATCCCTTTGCGAGCCGTTTCCAGCGCGAGGCTTTGGGTGAGTCCGTAAAGCGCCGCCTTTGAGGCAGCGTAGTTGGCCTGCCCGATGTTTCCGGTCTGGCCGATGACCGAGCTCACGTTGACGATCCGTCCGCTGCCTCGCTCGAGCATGTGGTCCAGCACGGCCTTCATCATGTAGAAGGCGCCCGAGATGTTGATCCGCATCACCGCGTGCCAGTCATCAACGGACATCTTTCGAACGGTCTTGTCGACCGTGATACCGGCATTGTTGACCAGGAAGTCGACGTGACCGTACTCGGTCAAGACCTCGCTGGCGACGCGGGTACAGTCCGCCGTCATTCCGACGTTACCCTGGTGCACGGAGATCGAACCACCTTGAGCGGAGAGCTCGTCGCGCAAGGCTGCAGCGGACTCGGCGTCGCGGTTGAACCCGGCAGCCACATGTGCCCCGTGGCGGATAAGCTCCCTGGTGATCGCAGCGCCGATGCCGCGCGTGCCCCCGGTGACGATGGCCACCTTTCCGGAGAAGAGGCGCGGCGCCTCCGGGTCGCCAGCGGTCGGATCGACAATAGCCACGGTTGCATCGTAGTCCAGGGTTGGGGCGTCCGTCTGCTCAGACACGAAGCGTCAGGATGCAGAGAGGCGAGGAGACGCCCATGTCGCTGCGGATTGGCTTTGCTGAGCTACGACGTGAGCCGACCACCGCCTCTGGCCTGATGCAACCCGGAATCGGGCCCGCATCGGTCATCTCGACAACAAAATTCCGGCAGCGGACGCGTTGGCGATACGAGTCGCCTGACGTCGCCGGCTGGAACCCGGGGCATTCGACCATGCGATCGGGAGCCGCCGGACAGGGTGTGCAGAATAAGGGATGTGGCAGGGTGCGATCGAGCGACGGCGTCACTGGCTCTTGCCACTGACAAGTGGGCAGCGACCGGACTCCATGCGCACGACCGTCAGCCAGACTTCCTGACTCAGCGCTCCTCCCACGCCGATGAGGCGCAGCCCCGCGCAGATGTAGGGCGGCCTGTCGGCGACCGGGCAGCGACCATCCGCCGTTGGACCGTTGCACTCGTTGTGGGTGGGGAGCTGCGGTCGTCGGGGGCCGCTCGCACCGCAACCGGAAGCCTCGAACGCAGACTTCGATGTCTGCGCGTTCGCCAGCGACGCGTGCTCGCGTGCGGTGGCGAGGGGCCAGCAAAGGATCGCAGCGGCGCGAAAGCCGACTAAGTGAAACGGCTCCACAAGATCCCCAATTCTCCTGTTCAACGCTCGCGATCGGCCGTAAGGAGCAACGACCAAATTTGTATTATCACGTCCCACATTTCGAGCGATTTCGGGAACGTTTTAATGCACCTGATCAATCAGTCCAAATCGACCCCTAGCACCCGGTTAGTCGATACACAGCACATGGTGATTCGGGTTAGATGATGCTTTCGAAAGCCACGAAACGAATTCAGGAGGTGCGCCGACGAACGAGTAATTCTGGATCAGCCAATCGGAGGTTCGAATCCTACCTCCCCAGCCATTGTGATGTCCCAGAAAGGGCGCACCGTCGATCGCCACGGTCGCTGCCGACAGGCCCGTCCCGCGATGATCTGAGCAGAGCTAGCGCTGGTGACGGCGGAGGACGGCGAGCAGCTCCGCCTGCGAGTGCACACCGAACTTGGTGAAGATCGTCGTCAGATGGTTGCGCACCGTGCTCGGGCTGAGGTAGAGCTCCGAAGCAATGACCGACACGCGTTGGGCATTGAGGAGGCGGACGACGATTTCTCGCTGCCGGCTGCTGAGCTCGTCGAGCTGGGGGTAATCCGTGGCAGCGGGATGGGTGTCGATGTCGTCCATCACACCTGCGGCTTTGAGCTCGCCAGCGATGCGCCGAAGGCGCCCCTCGAGCTCCGCAACCCTGTCGCTCGGAAGCTGCGTGATCTGCTCGTGGTCGGAGCCTGTTCGCGAGGAGCGATAAGCCGCGTATCCAGACTCCTGGAAGGGGCGGCGACCCGCACGCCCTTCCGTGCCCAAGGGCTCCAGATCCAAGCCTTCCCGAAGACGCTCCACGGCCACGTGTAGATTATTGGGGGGCTAAGGTGCCGGTGTCAACTGACACGTGCATATGACATACTGGCGGGGTTGGCGAGTTTGGCGGGACAGATGCGCAGCTACGGAGGCTTGAAGAGGCGCGTGTGACTTCGTCTCGAATCGGGGAAACCCTGCGAGCGGCTCGGGTGCGCCTGGGATGGAGCCGCGAAGCGCTCGCATACCACGCCGGCATGAGCTGGGCGGCCATTGCGCAGATCGAGTCGGGCAGGCGCCAGAACGTACAGCTCAGCAGCCTCACCGCCCTCGCGACCGCGTTGTCCGTCAGCGTCGACTATCTGATCGGGGCCGGCCCGATCTCGCCGCCGCTGCTTGAGCACCTTGTGCTCGCGTACGGGTCGGAGGACGAGTTCCTGGCTATGGCCGTCCCATTCCTTGCCCAAGGAATCGAACGTTCCGAACCCGCGCTTGCGGTGACGTCCGAGGCGCACATCGAGCTGCTGCGAGTCTCACTCGGGGCGGACGCTGGTCATGTCGTCTTCGCGGACTCGGTGGGCTGGCTGACCTCGCCGAACGCCGCCCTCGATCGCTATCGCGCATGGGTGAAGCAGGAGATCGATGCCGGGGCATCTTGGGTCCGCATCCTGGGGGAGCCCATCTGGGCAGGTCGGTCCGACGCGGAGGTCATCGCGTGGACTCGGTTCGAATCGTTGTTCAACCTTGCGTTCGCCTCGACGCCAATCTCAGTCGTGTGTCCATACGACATCAGAGCTTTGAGCGCAGACGTCGTCGCCGACGCATTTCGGACCCATCCGGTCATCGCTCACGGCACCCACGTCGCCGAGAATCCCGAGTATCGAGAAGCGGAACAGTTCCTGCTCAGTGGATAGCTAGCTGTTCTCGTACCAGGAGACGATGCGCGCGCGGCCCAGCGTGTGCGTGAACAGATTGAAGCCGAGAAACGCCGGCGTGGAGTCGGGGCCGATGCCGAGCGACGGGACGTCGACCGCGTGCACCACGAAGTGGTACTGGTGAGGGCCGTGCCCCGGCGGCGGCGCCGCGCCGAGGTAACCGGCGAGGCCTCCGTCGTTGCGAAGATGGAAGGCTCCCGATGGCAGGCGCTGACCGGCCTGGTCACCGGCGCCGGCCGGCAGACTGGTGACGCTGCTGGGAAGGTCGACGACGGCCCAGTGCCAGAACCCGCTTGCCGTCGGCGCGTCGGGGTCGTACACAGTCACAGCAAAGC
>JBAPWO010000049.1:0-25921 GCA_049283735.1 Candidatus Dormiibacterota bacterium | reverse complement strand
CCCGCCTCGCTGGTTGCCGCCCTCCGTAAGCACCGCGCGCGGCAGCTGGAGGAACGGCTCGTCGCCGGCGATCAGTGGCTGGACGGGAACCTCGTCTTCTCGACACCGTGTGGGGGCGCGCTGGATGGAACGCAGGTGACCAAGCATCTGCAGCAGCTCGCGCGGGCCGCGGACATTCGGGGCCTGCGATTCCACGACCTTCGACACACGTGCGCGACTCTGCTGCTGGGTCAGCAGGTCCCAGCCCGCGTCGTGATGGAGTTACTCGGTCATTCGCAGATCAGTCTCACGATGAACCTGTACAGCCACGTCATCCCGGCTCTCAGGAAAGACGCCGCGGAGCGAATGGAGGTCGCACTCGGCCTCGTCCAGTAGCCGCGTGACGGCGGTGGGGCGTGTAGCAAATTGTGTAGCAACTGAGCGCCAACAAGACGGTTGAGCGCGGCCATCCGCGGACGGCCGGAGGCCGAAAGCGAGTTCACATCGACCGGTGCCGGATGAGCGCGAACGTACGCGAACGCCGCTCCCGCCGCCTTTTAACCGGTTGAGGGAGGTTCGATTCCTCCAGGGGGCACCGCATTGGCTCTGAGGCGTGGTGTTCAGTCGCCGGGTTGCGCCGCGTCCTGCAGCCAATCGAGGAGGAGCGCGTTGACCCGGTCTGGTGTCGAGCGGGATCCAGTGGCTTGCGCCCTCTATCACCGCGTAATCAGCGGGATCTCCCTCGTCGCCGGCGCGCCCCAACAGCGCGACCAAGCCGGCCGGCTGCTCGACCTGCTCCTGGATGGCCTGCGCTATCGGCCTTCCGAGGCTCGCAGCGCCGTTTCCTGACCGACCGGCTGATTTCGCGGCGTCGTGGTGAACGTCGGCGACTACCGTGCGCGCAGCGCCGCGACCAACCATTCGTATGCCGGCATGAGGCTTGGCGTCTCTGACCAGCCGTTGACAATGCCCACCAGCTGCCAGTAGCGCTCGACGCGGCGATCGCTGAACATCACAAGCTGCTGGGTCAGTTCGGCGCGATAGCCCGTGCTGTCGCTGCGATTGGCGGCTGCAGCAAACAATCCGACAAGGTCGCCGGCTATCGTCGCCGCTTCGTCGGATCGTGGATCAACGCCGGCGGTGACCGCGGCGCCTGCTCGCTCCACGACCGCCTGGCCAGCGCGTTGGGTGGCCCCGTCGGTGTCGCTCAGACCAGAATCAGCGCGCAGACGTGCGCCTTCGGCCGCCATCTGCGCCACCCGCGCGCGAAAGTCCGAATCCTGCACAAGACCTGCGAGCTCGATCCAGGCATCGATCTGTGCGTCTGAAGGCCGTTCCGAGAGGGTCGGCAGGGTCGTTCGCATCCGCGTGAGGAACGGATCGTCGGGCCGGTTGACGAAGACGGCGTCCAGAAACTCCTCCATGATCCGGCGTGACTCGCCGGTGGACGCGCGTGCGAAAGCTGTCATGCGTTGTACCTCCTCGGGTCGGGATATGCCGCGCGCGATGGCGCGGAGCACGGCCCGACGGAGTGCGAGTTGACGGAGATGGAGATCGATGGCATCGCCGTGCGCACCCGCGACGTCTTCGAGGCTCGACCGTTGTTCGGCAACGCGGGCGATGGTCTGGAGATCGATGCCGAGGTCGCGAAGAGCCCGGATCAACTCGAGGCGCCCCAGCGATTGCTCGTCGTAGCGACGATAGCCGGCAGGAGTTCGCCTCGCTTCCCGGACGAGCCCGATATCCGAGTAGTATCGGATCGTCTTGACCGGCAGCCCGGTGAGCCGCGACAGCTCTCCGATTGAGATGTCCATGCCGACACCCTGGAGCATCCACCTACTGGAGAGTCAAGACCGGGCGAGCGACCGCACGAAGCGCACCCAGGGTAGGCGTCCTGTCACTCGCGCTCAACAAACGCCCTCTCCGTTGCTGATACGCTGCGTGCAGAGAAGGGGAGTCGTGACGAAACGCATGGCCAACGCGACGGCGCGGCTTTTGCTCGTGCACTGGCACCCCGTCGTGCTCAGAGGGCTGGCAGCCTGCCTCGGTCACGAGCCGGAGCTCGAGCTGGTGGGCCTGGCGTCCAGCTGTGAACAGGCCCTGGATGTGGCGGCCGAGCTGCATCCCGACCTGGTGCTCATCGGCTATTCAACGCCGGTCATGGGCGGTGTCGAGGTAACCCGTCGCCTTGTCGAAGCTGACCCCGACACGCTGGTGATGCTGATCGGCGCCATGGCCGGCCCCGAACGGACGGCACGCGCCCTGCAGAGCGGGGCAATGGGTTACGTGCTACTGGAAACGCCGCCTCATGAGCTCGCCGGCCTGCTGCGCGGCCTCGTCCGAGGGAAGGACACAAGACCGGCCTGAGCGACGGTCTGCGCCGGACGCCCCCACCGCTGACTGGGTCAGCCAGGGGTCACCTCGACGTCGAGCAGCGACTGCGCCCTTCGTAACGATGCCTCAACGCCGCCCGGTGTCTCGCCACGAGCGAAGATGAAGCCGAGGTAGCGATCCCCCTCGGGAAGCGGCCTCACCGGCGCGCCCAAGGGTATCGAGATGGAAACCCCGGTGATGCCCTCGACCGACTCCGCACGGTCGACGCCACGGACTCCGCGCAGGATCCCCGGTGCCGGTGTGGGCAGCATGAACACGCCGGCGGCGCTGTCGACCATGTGGATCGCGCCCAACGGCAACCGACATGCGTCGCGCAGGATGACGTTCTCGAGGGAGCGGACCTCGCCCGGGGCATCGGCTCCGGCAACGCGGATGACCTGCGAGCACAGGCCACCGATGGACCGTGCGGCCACCTCGATGACCACCGCGACATCCCCGGCCATGCGGACCTCCGCGTGGACAGGCCCGTGACGCAATCCGAGCGCGGACACCGCAGCGCGCACCGCGTTCACCACGGCGGATTGCGTCGCGTCATCGAGGCGCGAGGGCGTGACATAGACGGTCTCTTC
Source organism: Candidatus Dormiibacterota bacterium (assembly GCA_049283735.1). Lineage (GTDB taxonomy): Bacteria > Chloroflexota > Dormibacteria > Aeolococcales > Aeolococcaceae > Palsa-851. Next base: position 22,979 of record JBAPWO010000049.1, on the reverse strand, counting down.
GAAGAACGGACCGATGAGGGGATCCGGTTTGTCGAACACGGCGATGACCTCGAGAACTCCTTCGCGCACAAGGCCTTCGACGGCGATCTCGGCACCGTCGACGTAGCTCTCGACGATGAGCGGCGGCACCGATCCGTCGTCGCAGATCTCGCGCAGCAAGATCGCTAATCGCTGTACGGCGACTGCCGCGGCAGCGCGGTGGTCGGCGCGGATAACACCCCGACTCGCGGCGAGATCCACGGGCTTGATGACGCATGGGAGGCCCGCGACGCCGATGGCGGATTCGAGCGCTTCGACGCCGGCATTGACATCGATTTCGGCATACCGTGGCTGAGGCAGACCGCTCTCCGTCAGGCATCGGCGCAGCATCCGTTTGTCTCGCGTCGCCTGGACCGCGCGCACCGTGTTCCGCTGCATCGTGCCCAGCCGTTCGGCGATGGTCGCCGCGATGACCACCGATCCCTCGTCGACCCCGACGACGGCGTCGACCGGCCATTGTCTGGCGAAGTCCGCAGCACGTTCCGCCGACTCCGCGGGGTGACGAAGATCGAGGGTCAGGACGCGTCCCTCCATCAGCGCCGCGAGCGTCGGTGCCTCGTTGGAGGCGACCACGACCTGCAGGCCGAGCTCGCCGGCTGCCTGCAGAAACGCCGTCGCACGATATGTCTCGGTGGGCAGGACGAGCATCACCCTGGGCATGGGATCAGCCTATCGTCGTCCACGGGTGGCGACGACGGGTCGGCGCCGGGAGCTAGTGCCCCGGCACGTCCCCTGGCTGGGAAATGCCGATGTCGAGCCAGTAGTCGACCCAGGTTTCCCGAGTGGCACCGACGTGGTCGTAGACGGCCTGGGCTGCCAGATTGTCAACCGCGGTCTGCCAGATCATTCGCACCGCGCCATGCTCGCGACAGCGCTCGAGGCATGCCCTGATGAGCGCGGAGCCGGCCCCACGTCCGCGCGATGCGGTCACCACGTACAGGTCGTTCATCACCCCCACGCGGCCCGCGGTCGTCGTCTCCCAACTCCAGAACAGGGTCGCGAAGCCGACATCCTGGTCGCCATCGGTCGCGATCAACTGGACCCCCTCGCGGGTCGGATCGGCGACCAGCGCGCGTGCCATGGACAGGAGCGCGGCATCGGACGGCCGGACGCGGTAGAAGTCGCAATAGCCGCGCATCAGCGGGAGCAGCCGCTGGACCTGCGCCTCGGTGCTGACGACGCCCACCTCGATCCGACCTCTTTCCGACATTGATCGCCTCCGCGGTTTGCACTGATGTGGCTGGGCATTCTGCCCCTCTTTTTTGCGCCCTGAGGTCATTGTCGTTCCACAGTCGCAACCGGAATACAACACGAGATCGGCAAAGCTGCTCGCGTGAGTTCGGCAGCCCCGCCAAACCGGCGCGCACTCCCGAGACGCCTCGGAGCGACCTTGCGAACCCCGCGGCCGCTCTGGGTGGTGTACGCGGTCATGGCCACACTGCTGACGGCCTACATGATCTCGCTCCTGGTGCGCCCGCCGGGAGACACCTGGCCGTGGATCGACGGCTGGGGCGTGGCCGCTTACGAGGTGGTCCTTGCCGGGCTGCTGCTTGCGCGTGGGTTCAGCCGGCTCCCGGGCCGCGCGGTGCCCCTCGTGCTCGGGAGCGCGGTGACCGCCTGGGCGCTCGGCGATGTGGTGCTGAACTGGGAATCCGGGGGCGGCACGGCGGCGGTGGCGAACCCGTCGCTGGCCGACGTTTTCTACGTGAGCTTCTACCCACTCTTCTACGCGGCGGTCGTGCTCATGCTCCGCAGGGAGATCGGGCGGCTGCTCCCGGCCACATGGCTCGATGGAGGGATCGCAGGCCTCGGCGCAGCCGCGGTCTGCGCAGCCTTCGCCTTCCCTGCCGTGTTCAGATCCCTCAGCGCCCATGCCGCGCACCTCACTCAGATCGGGGTGGCGGTGAACTTCGTCTACCCGATCGGTGACGTCCTGCTCCTCGCCCTCGTCGTCGGCGGCACCGCGATCCTCCCGGGGCGACGTCTGCCCTGGCTGCTGTTCGCCACCGCCTGTGCGGTGAACGGGATCGGGGACACGTTCAACCTGTTGGGGACGACGACGACGTCGTCGTCAGGAGTCGGGGTCGTGTTCAACGACATCGCCTGGCCGATCGCGATCACCCTGATGTCCATCTCGGTGTGGGTGCCACCGGGTCCTCGCCAGCTGGTTGCGGGCGGCAAGCTCTCTGGCTTCGCACTCCCCGGGGCTGGCGCCCTCGCCGGGCTCGTGATCCTGTTTGTGGGCGCTGTGCAGCAGCAGGGGACCCAGGGCACGCTGCAGCACCAGGGGTTCCAGGTCGCCGTGGGCCTTGCCACCATCACGCTGCTCGTTGTCGGGTTGCGCCTCGCCCTGTCGGTCCACGGCCTGCGCGCCCTGACCGAGCAGCGCCACCGCCAGGCGATCACCGACGAGCTCACCGGGCTGGGCAACCGCCGCCAGCTCACGATCATGCTCGACGCCTTCTTCGAGGACCTGGCCGACCTCTCGACCCCGGCTCGGACCATGGCATTCCTGTTCGTCGATCTGGACCACTTCAAGGAGATCAACGACTCCTTCGGACACTCCGCCGGGGACGAGTTGCTGAAACAGCTCGGGCCGCGCCTGAGGAGCTCGCTTCGCGCCACCGACGTTCTCGTCCGGATCGGGGGCGACGAGCTCGGGGCGGTGCTCGTCGACAGCGACCCGGTCTATGCGGCCGGACTCGCGCGGCGCATCACGTGGCTGCTCGAGCAGCCCTTCCTGCTCAACGGGGTCAGCGTCAATATCAGCGCGAGCATCGGCATCGCCGCCGCGCCTGCAGACGCCACCGACAGCATCGGGCTCATGCGCTGCGCCGACGTGGCCATGTATCGAGCGAAGCTGAATCGTCAGTCGTACGAGGTGTACACGCCGTCGATCGACGACGGCGGCAACCGTCTCGCGCTCGTCGAGGAGTTGCGCGCCGCGGTCGAGGGGAAGCGCCTCGTGTTGCACTATCAGCCCCAGGTGGATCTGCGCAACGGCGAGACGGTCGCCGCCGAGGCGCTCGTGCGCTGGCCGCATCCCCGCCTCGGCCTGATTCCACCACTCGAATTCCTGCCACTCGCCGAGGAAGCCGGCCTGATGGGACCGCTCACGCGCCTCGTGCTCGAGCAGGCGATCGCCCAGTGTGCGATCTGGCGCGCCGCCGGCAGCCGCCTCGCCATGTCGGTGAACGTCTCATCCTCGAACCTGCTCGACCCGGGATTCATCGACGTCGTCCGCGAGGCGCTCCGTCGCCACCGCGTGCCCGCCACTGCGCTGATCCTGGAGATCACCGAGACCACGATCATTCGCGACTTCGCCGCCTGCAAGAGCGTCATCGAGGATCTCCGCGGTCTCGGTCTCGGGGTGTCGATCGACGACTTCGGATCGGGGTTCACCTCGCTCGCCTACCTCGGCAGCCTGCCGATCACCGAGTTGAAGCTCGACCGCACGTTCATCGGTGGTCTGAGTGCACACGGTCGCGAGCAGGACGTGAAGTTGGTGCGGGCCACGATCGAGCTCGGTCACGCGCTCGGTCTGCTCGTCGTCGCCGAGGGCATCGAGACGCTGGCGACGCTGGAGTTGCTCTCGCTGCTCGGCTGCGACCGCGCTCAGGGATATTTCACCGGCAGACCGGTCGGAGCCGAGGAGTTCGAGGTCTCGGCGACAGTCCCCACCCTCCACGTGGCGACTCCCGAGCGAGTCGCGGCGTATCCCAAGTACCTCCGCACCGCCGTCTGACGCGAGGGTCGCCTCGCGATGGGACCTCCTGTGCTTGCTGACCACTGTGATTCGTGCGCGGCGTACAGGCCAGCGGTGTGGGATCTGTGCATAGAGGCTGAAGAACGGAGCGCCGTCCTCTGACAGAGTTCCGTGCAAGGCGAAGTGTCGCTGCACATGTACATCCGCAGAGTTGTTAGAGGTGAGGTATCGCAATGCTGTCGACCCTGAACCCGGATCCAAGCTGGCTGAACTCCGGCGACACCGCGTGGCAACTCACGTCGGCGACGCTGGTCGGGATCATGAGCATCCCCGGCCTCGCGATCCTGTACGCAGGGTTGATGAAGCGGAAATTCGCCGTCAACTCCGCGCTGATGGTTGTGTATGCGTTCGCGATGACCCTGGTCATCTGGATGTTCTTCGCGTACGACATGAGCTTCGGGCAGCCGCTGCACGTCGCCGGTGCCGCGACCACGTTCGTCGGCATCCCACACCCGGTCGCCGGAGCAAGTGATCTCGAACAGCAGGCGAGCATCCCGCTGCTCACCGGACTGATCCCGGCCCTGCGCTTCCCGATGTCATCGCTCGTCTATTTCCAGTTCGTGTTCGCGACGATCACAGTGATCATCCTGGGCGGTGCGCTGCTCGGGCGCATCAGCTTCAAGGCGTGGGCGCTCTTCGTCCCGCTCTGGATCACGCTGGTGTACTCGGTTGGGGCCTTCAGCCTCTGGGGCGGTGGATGGCTCGGCTCCCTCGGCGCCGTCGACTACAGCGGTGGCTACGTCATCCACGTTGCAGCTGCAGTGTCCGCGTTCGTTGCTGCTGCCGTGATCGGTCCGCGGATGCTCAAGGATCGGCAGAACAACACGCCGAGCAACATCATGCTGGCCGTTGCCGGAGGAGGACTGCTCTGGCTCGGCTGGAGTGGCTTCAACGGCGGTGACCCGTACTTCGCCAACGCAGACGCGTCGGCGGCGGTGCTCAACACCCACCTGTGCACAGCGACCGCGCTGCTGACCTGGATGATCATGGACATCTTCTTCCTGAAGAAGCCGACCATCCTCGGCATGATCAGCGGCATGATCGCCGGCCTGGTCGCGATCACCCCTGGAGCCGGTTACGTCAACGCCTACGCGGCTTTCGCCATCGGCATCGGAGCAGGAGTCCTTCCGTGGCTGTCGATGAACCTGCTCGGCAAGACGAGGCTCTTCACCGGCAGGGTCGACGACACGCTTGGCGTCTTCCACACGCACGGGGTTGCCGGAGCGTTCGGTGGGCTCATGACCGGAGTGCTCGCGTCGCCGAACATGATCGTGTACGTGGGAACAGCCGGCACCGCATCGGTCGCCGTGACCGGCCTGGTCTACGGCAACCCCAAGCAGCTGCTCCTTCAGGCGATCGCGCTCGGTTTCATCATCGTGTACGACGCTGCGGCCACCTTCGTGGTGATCAAGCTCGTTGGCCTCATCGTGCCGCTGCGCATGACCGACCGGGAGCTCGAGGTTGGAGACCTGCTGCTCCATGGTGAGGTGGCGATCGACATGGAGCCACCTGAGGAGGTCATGTCACTCAACGGCCATCTGAGTCCGACGCCGGTGGAGGCCGGCTCACCGGCCTGAGGCCGGTCGTCAGTCAGTAGCAGTCAATCCCGGAGACCGTCAAGCACCTGCAGGGCGGTCTCCGGGTTGACGAACGTCGCGGTGCCGACCTGAATCGCGCTGGCGCCGACGACGAGGAAATCCCGGGCCGACGCCGCGTCGACAATACCGCCGACGCCGATGACCGGGATGCGCACGGCGTCGCACACGACGGCGACGGCGGCCAGCGCCAGCGGCTGGATTGCAGGACCGCTGAGTCCCCCGGTGCCGAGCGGCAGCACGGATCGCCCGGTTGCGCGATGGATCTTCCTGCCGATGTACGTGTTCACCGCGGACACCGCGTCGGCGCCTGCATCCTCGACGGCGCGAGCCACCGCGGCGATGTCGGTGACGTTCGGGCTCAGTTTCACGATCACGCAGCGCTCGGTGACCGCGCGCACGGCGGAGACCAGTCGTGCGGCGGCCACCGGATCGCGCCCGAAGTCGAGGCCCTGGGCGATGTTCGGACACGAGATGTTGAGCTCGATGCCGGCGACCTCCGCGACCGGTTCGAGGACTCGAACGCAGTGCACGTAGTCATCGACGGAGCCACCGGCGATGTTGACGATCACCGGGATCGACCATCCTCTCCAGCGCGGCGCATATGCGGCGGCCACGACCTCGACCCCGGGGTTCTGAAGACCGATGCTGTTGAGCATCCCGCCGCCCGTCTCGGCGACCCGCGGCGGTGGGTTGCCCTCGCGCGCCTGCACGGTCGTGCCCTTCGTATACAGCGCGCCGAGGCGCTTGATGTCGATCAGCTGGTCGAGCTCGAACCCGTACCCGGCGGTCCCGCTCGCCAGCCCGACCTGGTTCGGCAGTGTCAGGCCGCGTCCGAGATCAACGCTGTCGACGCCCTGCTCGCTCACGCGACGTCGGCCCCGGGGAGCGCGCCGAGCCCGTCCCAATCGACGTCGCGCATCGGCATCACCGGACCGTCGGTGCAGCAGAGCCGCCAGATCGAGGCTCCATCCTCAGCAAGCACCGGCAGCGCGCAGCCGAGACAGGTGCCGAAGCCGCAGCCCATCGGCGCCTCGAGCGATGCCTCGAGCGTTGGTGGGAGATCGGCTCCCGACTCGACGAGGGTCCGCATCACCGCTCCGAGCATCGCGTTCGGTCCGCATGCGTACAGCGCCGACGGGCGCGAGGTCAGCGCCTGGCGCAGCAGGTCGGTGACCGGGCCGTGGTGGCCGCGGGTGCCGTCATCGGTCGCCTCGGCGACGACCGGGACCGCGAGTCGGGCGAATCGATCGGCGGGGTAGAGGCGGGTGGCGGTGCGTGCCCCGTTCAAGACAAGAATGTCTTCAACGCCACGGCGGCGCAGCTCGTTGATGAGCAGTGGGAAGGGAGCGCATCCCAGGCCGCCGGACACGCACACCACCGACCCGGCGTCGACCACGCTGAACCCGTGTCCGAGCGGCCCCAGGGTGTCGAGCGGATCGCCCGGCTGCAGCTCCGAGAGCAGCCGCGTTCCCACACCGACCGCTTCGAAGATGAAGCCGCAGGTGTCGTCCTGTGTCCACGCAATGCTGAACGGGCGTCGGAGCAGCGGCGTGGCGCCCTGACCGCAGCGCAGCTGCGCAAATGTCCCCGGCGTGGCCGCCGCCGCGAGATGCGGCAGCCGCGCGACCAGCTCGAGGAGTCCACCCCCAAGCCGTTCCACCACGAGCACCTCGCCAGTCTCGAGCGCGGCCCTGCGCAGATCCGCGGTCACGACACCGCCTGCACCACGCCATCGCGATACTCGCGCACCGTCGCGACCCGGACGCTCTTCCCCGAGGTATGGCGGCCGATGGCGTCGACCAGCGCGGCGGCGGTGTCGAGCGACGTACAGCACGGAATGCGACGCTGCTCCGCCGCCAGCCGGATGCGGTATCCGTCCTTGACGGTACGCCCCACCTCCGCGGCCGCGCCCCCGTCGGCTCGGAAGTCGAGCTCGTCGGTGCCGAAGTTCGAGACCGTGTTGATCACGATCGACACACGTCCATCCTCGATCACGTCGATCACGTTGGGACGGCCATGGCCGATCTTGCCCACCGACACCGCGGAAATGCCCGCGCTCGCGAGCGCCGCTGCCGACCCCGCGGTTGCGTAGATCGTGAAGCCGAGCGAGCTGAGCTGGGCGATGATCGGCAGTGCCTCGGCCTTGTCGACATCGGCCACACTGCAGAGTGCTCCGCCGGTGGTCGGAACGTCCCCGAGCGCGGCGACGAACGCTTTTTCGAGCGCGGCCCCGAGGTCGGTGTCAATCCCCATGACCTCACCGGTCGACTTCATCTCCGGACCGAGCGCGGTGTCGACGTCGATCAGCTTGACCGTCGAGAAGACCGGTGCCTTCACGGCGACCAGCGGTTTCGCCGGAACCAGGCCCGTCGTCCATCCGAGCTCCGCGAGCGTGGCGCCGCGCATGACCCGGGTGGCCAGCTCGACCATCGGAACGCCGGTCACCTTGCTCAGGAACGGCACCGTACGCGACGCGCGCGGATTGACCTCGAGCACGTGTGGGGTCCCGCGGTGTACCGCGAATTGAATGTTGCACAGGCCGCGGACATCGAGCGCGCGCGTGATGCGCACCGTGGCGTCGACGATCAGGGTTCGGACGTCGTCGCCGAGGATCCGCGCCGGGTACGCCGCCATCGAGTCGCCGCTGTGAACACCGGCGCGCTCCACGTGCTCCATGAGCCCCGGAATGACCACTGTCTCGCCGTCGCTGATCGCGTCGACGTCGACCTCGGTGCCGAAGAGGTATCGATCGATGAGCACTGCCCCGCGGCGGTGCCCACCCTCGGAGGGGAGGGCCGCCATCGCGGCCTCGAGATATCGCTGCAGCTGGCTCCGACTGTGGACGATCTCCATCGCCCGTCCACCCAGGACGTACGACGGCCGCACCAGGACCGGGAAGCCGATGCCGTCGGCGATGGCGAGCGCCTCGTCGAGATCGGTCGTCGCGGCGCCCTGCGGTTGCGCGATGGACAGCGAGCGCATCAACCCTTCGAACGCGCGACGGTCCTCGGCAAGGTCGATGCTCGCGATGCTGCTGCCGAGGATGGTGATCCCGGCACGGTCCAGCGGCTCGGCAAGGTTGATCGCGGTCTGGCCGCCGAACTGCACCACGACCCCGGATGCCTGCTCCTCGTGGATGATCGCGGTGACCGCCTCCTCGTCGAGCGGTTCGAAGTACAGGCGGGTGCTGCAGTCGAAGTCCGTGCTCACCGTCTCCGGGTTGCTGTTGACCATCACCGCGTCCACGCCCTGGCTGCGGAGCGCCATGGCCGCGTGGACGCTGCAGTAGTCGAACTCGATGCCCTGGCCGATGCGGATCGGACCGCTGCCGAGCACGACCACGGTGTTCGGCGCGGGTGCGACCGCGGCGGGGCCCTCGTCCTCGGTCTCGTAGGTCGAGTAGTAATAGGGCGTCGCCGCTTCGAACTCCGCAGCGCAGGTGTCGACGCACTTGAACACCGGGCGCAATCCGGCGCCTCGCCTGCGCGCGCGAATATCCTCCGGCGCCAAGCCGGTGAGCGCGGCGATGCGTGCGTCGGTGAGCCCGGCGCGCTTGGCGGCGTGGAGCGCGTCGTCGTCAACCCCGTTCCAGCGCAACCGCTCCTCGCAGGCCACGATGGTGCCGAGACGGCGCAGGAACCACGCCGAGATGCCGCTGCGCCGCGCGAGATCCTCGGGCGTCGCGCCGCCGCGCAGCGCCTCCAGCAACGCCGCCGCGCGCCGGTCGTTGGCGACGTCGATGAGCACCGGTTCGTGCAGCGCGGCGGGGTCGGGCGATGGTTGCTCGAGCGACCGCAACGCCTTGCTGAACGCGGCCTCGAAGGAGCGCTCGATCGCCATCACCTCGCCGGTGGACTTCATCTGCGTCCCCAGCCGTCGGTCGGCCTCGGGGAATTTGTCGAATGGCCAGCGCGGAATCTTGACGACACAGTAGTCGAGCGCCGGCTCGAACGCCGCGCAGGTCTTGCCCGTCACCGCGTTGGGAATCTGGTCGAGCCGCCGTCCGGCGGCAATCTTTGCCGCCACCCGCGCAATCGGATAACCGGTTGCCTTGGAGGCGAGCGCCGACGAGCGCGACACCCGCGGGTTCACCTCGATGACGTGATACTCGTGGCTGTCGGGTGCGAGCGCGAACTGCACGTTGCAACCACCCTGGATATCAAGCGCGTTGATGATGCGAAGTGCCGCGCTGCGCAGTTGCTGGTGCTCCCGATCGGTGAGCGTCTGCGCCGGGGCGACGACCATCGAATCACCGGTGTGCACGCCCATGGGATCGAGGTTCTCCATGTTGCAGACCGTGATGCACGTCCCCACGGCGTCGCGGATGACCTCGTACTCGATCTCGCGCCAGCCGGCGACCGAGCGCTCGACGAGCACCTGGCTGATCGGTGACGCCGCAAGGCCGGTGAGCACGGTTTCGGCGTAGCGCTCCTCTGTCTCACACAGGCCGCCGCCGGTGCCGCCGAGTGTGAACGCGGGTCGCACCACCAGCGGAAGCCCCATACGCTCACGCAGCGCTCGCGCTTCCGCGAGCGACGCCACGGTCGCGGACTCGGGAGCCGGCTCACCGATCGCCGCGAGCAACTCCTTGAATCGCTCGCGGTCTTCAGCAGTCCTGATCGCGCGCAACCCGGTGCCGAGCACACGCACACCGTGCCGCTCGAGCACACCCGCATCGTCGAGCGCGACCGCCAGGTTCAACCCTGTCTGCCCCCCGAGCGTCGCCAGCAATCCATCTGGCCGCTCCGCAACGATGACCCGCTCGAGCACCTCGACCGTCAGCGGTTCCACATACACCGCATCCGCCGACGAGTCGTCCGTCATGATCGTCGCCGGGTTGCTGTTGACCAGCACCACGCGAATCCCTTCCTCGCGCAACGCCCTGCAAGCCTGCGTCCCCGCATAGTCAAACTCCGCCGCCTGCCCGATGATCACCGGCCCCGACCCGATCACGAGCACACACTTGGGTTTGTCCAGTATCTCCGCCGAGAGATCCCGCGTCCGTGCGTTGATGGCTGAGGGCGAGCCGGAGATCGACATCGAGCTGGCGGTGTCGACGAGTTCACGCGGAGGGAGTAAGACGGGAGGGGGGGACGCATCGGTGGCGAGTTCGCGTAGCGGTTCGCTCGAGCGCGATGCTAAGTCGTTGCGCGAGGGCGAACCGCGGAGCGCTGTCTGAGCAAGCCGGTGCGTCCCCCCCTCCCGTCCCGCGCTGCACAACCGCAGGAACTCGTCGAACACACCAGCCCGATCCTGCGGCCCAGGCGCCCCCTCAGGGTGGTACTGCACCGAAAACGCCGGCAGCTCACGATGTCGCAGTCCTTCAACCGACCCGTCGTTCAGGTTGCGCTCGCTGACGTACCAGCCCGAGTCATCGGGCAGCGACGCGGCGTCGACCTGGAACTCGTGGTTCTGCGACGTCACGTACACGGTGCCGTGTTCGGTGTCGCGCACCGGGTGGTTTCCACCATGGTGACCAAAACCGAGGCGTGACGTGGATGCACCCGCGGCCTGGCCGAGGATCTGATGTCCGAGGCAGATGCCGAGCAACGGCAGGCGACGTTCGAGGAGGTCGCGACACAGCTGGACCGCGTGGGGAAGACGCGAGGGATCACCGGGTCCGTTGGAGAGGACGACCCCGTGCGGATTGTGACGGAGCACATCCTCGAGACGCGCGTCCTGACGAACGAGGATGACCTCGGCGCCACGGCTGCACAGCGCGCGCATCTGGTTCAGCTTGACACCGTAGTCGAGCACGACCACGCGCAGACCACGCCACGCGTTCTCGCTGCCGGCGAGCATCACGCCGCGATGCAGTGTCGGGTCGAGCGGCTCCGCATACGCGCGCCAGGGCTCGTCGATCGAGACCATGCCGACCAGGTCCTCGTCGCTGACGAACGGCGCCGATCGAGCCGCGGTCACCTGTTCGGCGGCCGACATCTCCGAACATGCGGCGAGCACGCCACGCAGGGTGCCGTGATCGCGGAGATGGCGTGTCAGCGCGCGCGTGTCGACGCCGCGCAGTCCCGGGATCCCGTTGCGCTGCAGCTCCGCCTCGAGGGTGCGCTCCCCACGCGCATGCCCGATGTCCGCGGAGAGCTCCCGCACCACCAGCGCGCGGCACTGAACCCGATCGGATTCAGCGGTGTCGTCGCGGCAGCCGTAATTGCCGATGAGCGGGTAGGTCATCACCACCACCTGACCCGCGTAGGAGGGATCGGTGATCACCTCCTGGTACCCGGTCATGCAGGTGTTGAAGACCACCTCGCCGGTGTGCGCGTGCTCGAGCGGCGCCCCGAAGAGAATCCCCTCGTAGGTGGCACCGGATTCGAGCGCGAGGCGCCCGCGCACGTCAGGCACGGGTGACCTGCTCGGAGGTGATCGGCACGCGCGCCAGGTTCCGATGGATGACCCGTCCGCCGGCCATGGTGAGCAGGACCGTGCCCCGGAGGGTGGCGCCGAGGAGCGGCGTGTTGCGCGACCGCGACTGCAATGGCTTTTCGCCGACGGTCCACTCCGTGTTCGGGTCGAAGAGCGTGCAGGTCGCCGACTCGCCGATACGCAGACGCGGCTCGGGGACGCCGGACGCCGGTCCGAGAATCCGATGCGGCCCGACGGTCAATCGCTCGACGAGCGTCGCCAGCCACTCCCCTCCCATTCCCCCGATCGTGATGCACGTCGCGAGGGCGGTCTCGAGTCCGATCATTCCCGGCGCCGCCTCGTCGTACGCGAGTGACTTGTCGGCGGCACGGTGGGGCGCGTGGTCGGTCGCAACCGCCTCGATGACCCCTTCACGCAGCGCACGCACGAGCGCATTGCGATCGCGCTCCGATCGCAGCGGAGGGTTGACCTTGCGCAGCGCCTGGGGGTCCGGCTCCTCGGCGACCGGAAGCCACATCGATAGGTGATGGGGCGTGACCTCCGCGCTCACAGTCAGGCCCTGATGACGCGCACGCCGCAGCGACGCAACCGAGCCTTCGGCGGACAGGTGCTGGAGGTGCAGGTGCCCGGATCGCGCGTGCGACAGCGCGCGAATCGCGAGATTCACCGCGCGGGTCTCGGATTCGGCGGGGCGGATGGAACAGCGCGTCACCGCCCCCTGGGTCGCGTTGGCCTGCGCGATCATCTCCTCGTCCTCGGGATGCACGAACACGGCGCGAGACAGATGCGCTGTTTCGGCAAGCGCGATCGCGAGCTGACGAGGGGAGACAGCATTGCGTCCGTCGTCGCCGACCGCGACCGCTCCCGCCTCGACGCACTTGCGGATGTCGACCAGTTCGGCGCCCTCGAGCCCGCGCGTGAGCGCGGCGATTTGCAGGATCGACACCGGCAGCATCTTCGCGGCGAGTCGCGCTTCCGCGACCCGCTCCGGTGTGTCGATCGGCGGTGATGTGTTGGCCATCGCCACGACATGGGCGTATCCGCCCGCCGCCGCCGCCCGCGCTCCGCTCTCGAGCGTCTCGGCATCGTCGTCGCCGGGCTCGCGGAGGTGGGCGTGCACGTCGATGAACGCCGGGCAGAGCACGCACGGATCAGCGCCCCGAGCCGGGGTCAGGTCGATGACCGGCACCCCGGCCGCGTCGATGTGGTGATAGATGGCCAGGATCTTGCCGCCGTCGAGCCAGACGTCCTGCCCGGCAGCGTCCAGGCGGCCCAGCGGGTCGATGACGCGCACACCGCGCAGGATCGCGTTCACGGACGCACGCTGCGGCGCAACCACGCGCCGTCGACACCATCGACCTCGCGCAGGCGCACGAAGACGCGATCACCGAGTGCAGTCGGAACATTCTTGCCGACGTAGGTGGCGCGCAGCGGCAGCTCGCGATGACCCCGGTCGATCAATGCGAGCACCTCCACGGCGGCGGGACGTCCGCAGTCGACCAGGGCGTCGAGTGCCGCGCGAATCGTCCGACCGGTGAAGAGCACGTCATCCACCACGATCACCACCGAGCCGTCGATCCGCGGCGCGCAGCCGCCGTCGACCTCGTCGAGGGCGGAATGGGGCGCAGCCGGGCGGGGGCGGTCATCGCGGTGCGCGCTTGGGTCGAGCGCGGCCACGGGTGGGGCGGTGTGACCCAGGTTCGCGAGTTGGCGCGCCACCGCTCGAGCGAGCGGGACACCGCGGGTTGGGATGCCCACGAGCACCACGCTGTCCAGCGCCGGATGGCGCTCGGCGATCTCGTGCGCGAACCGCACGGTGATGCGCTGCACCGCGGCGGCGTCGAGCAGCTGCGGACTGTCGTCGAGCGGGTGCGCGAGGCCGGTCACCGCAGCCCCGTCATGCGAGCAGCATCTCGAGCAGCGCCATCCTGATGGCGACGCCGTTTGCCGCCTGGCGGAAGTAGGCGGCGCGCGGATCGGCATCCACCTCGGGCGCGATCTCGTCGACCCGCGGCAACGGATGCATCACGATCGCGGTCGCGGGGAGCTGTCGCATGATCGCTCCGTCGATACGGATCGCAGTCCGGGCCTGCTCGTACTCGAGCGGATCGGTGAAGCGCTCCTTCTGCACCCGCGTCTGGTAGACGACGTCGACGTCGTCGAGCACGTCGGTGAGCTGTTCGGCGAGCCGGCACTCGACCCCCCGAGCCTCGAGCCGCTCGAGGATGTCGCCGCCGACCTGGATCACCGCCGGGGCGACGAAGGCAAGGCGCACCCCGGGATAGAGCGCGAGCAGCAGGGCGAGCGAACGCGCGGTCCTGCCGAAGCGAAGGTCGCCGCAGAAGGCGACGCGCACCCCCTCGACGTGCCCGAGCTCGCGCTCGATGGTGTAGAGGTCGAGCAACGCCTGGGTGGGATGCTCGCCCGGCCCGTCCCCCGCGTTGACGACCGGTACCGAGGCGACACTCGCCGCTCGTGCGGCGGCGCCGGCCTGGTCATGGCGCAGCACGATCAGGTCGGCGTAGGTCGACACCATGCGCACGGTGTCCTCGAGCGTCTCGCCCTTGATCGCGCTCGAGAACGCGTGCGCCGCCTCGGTCCCGATCACCGCGCCGCCGAGCCGGAGCATCGCCGATTCAAAGCTCAACCGGGTCCGCGTGCTGGGCTCGTAGAAGAGTGTGGCCATGACCCGGTGCGCGAGGCGGTCGTCACGCACACCGGCAAGGGCGGTGGCCCGCCGGAAGATGACGTCGAGCAGCTCGCGGTCGAACTGCTCGGCGGTGATCACGTGGCCGAGCATCCGGTTTGGCGCGGTGGTTGCCGTCATGGCGCTTCGCCCTCCAGCCCGGGCGGGTTCGGGCAAGGGCGGCCGCGCGGCGGCGCCGCGATCCCTTGCCGGCCTCTCCGGACCTGCTTGAAGTGGATGCGTTTCGCGGACTCTACCTTAGAGTGTCGTCATGGCACTCGGTGACGCGGGCAAGCTGCTCCTGATCGCCGGCGCGGTGATCCTGGTCCTCGGTGGCGTGCTCGTGCTCCTGACGCGAATCGGGGTCACCCAGCTGCCGGGGAGCATCTCGGTGAGCAACGGCAGCTTCTCGTTCTTCTTCCCGGTCGCGTTCTGCGTCGTGGTCAGCGTGGTGCTGACCCTGGTGATCAACTTGATCCTCCGTCTGCGTCAGTAGCGGGCCCGAGATGACCGACGCCTCGTCAACGGATCTGATCATCACGCCCGAGGGCGCGTTCTCCCTGGCGGCGGCGGCGAGCTTCGGGTTCGGTCCCAACACCGGCCGACCCACGCCGGATGGGAATGCGATGTCGCTGGCATTCGTCGCCGACGACCTCGTGCATCACGCCGCCGCCTCCCTCACACAGGATGCGCAGGGGATGGTCCATTGCCGGCTCTTCGGTGAGGCGGACCCCGGTCAGGTCGTCGACCAGGTGCGCCGGGTGCTCTCGCTGGACCACTCGGGGTCGGCGTGGGCCGAGGTCGGTGGCCGCGATCCCGTGATCGGCCGCCTCCAGACCGAGCTTCCCGGGCTGCGTCCGGTGCTGTTCCATTCACCCTACGAAGCGGCCGCCTGGTCGATCCTCAGCCAGCGCAGGCATCGGACCCAGGCGACCGCGGTGCGGAAGCGGCTCTCGGCGGCCCACGGCCGGGTGTTCACGCTCGCGAGTGGCGACCTCGAGGCCTTTCCCACACCGGCTGCGCTGCTCCGGGTCGATTCCTTTCCCAGCCTGGAGCCGCAGCGCATCGACCGCCTCCACTCGGTCGCTCGCGCCGCCCTCGAAGGATTGCTCGACCCGGCCCGGCTCCTCGCCATGGCGCCGGAGGAGGCGATGGCAGCGCTGCGACAGCTCCCCGGCGTCGGGCCGATGTACGCCGGGTTGATCCTGCTGCGATCCACCGGGGCGACCGACATCCTCACGCTCGGCGAGCCGCGCCTCGCGTCCTACATCAGCCACTTCTACGGACTGTCCACCACCGCGACCTCCGAACAGATCTCGACACTCGCGGAGGCCTGGCGCCCGTTCCGAACCTGGGCCAGCGTGCTCATCCGCGTCGCCGGCGACCGCGACGGTGCGGCCTGGGAGCCTCAGAGCGGCGGCGGCAGGTAGCGGCCGCGGGCAATCCGTCCGCCGGACACGTCGAACGCCCACGTCCCCGCCTTGGCCCACTGCATGCCGCCGCGCATCGGCACGTGGGCGTCCGCCAGGCTGGTCACGACCGACGCCATGACGTCCCCGTGGGTGCAGAGCACCGACCCGGGGTTTGACGCGAGCGCGTCCAGGGCCCACCCCGGGTCGGCACCCTCGGCAAGGCGATCCTCCTCCTGCAGGTGGAGGCCGAGCGCCTCTGCCAACGGCGCGACCGTCTCCACGCAGCGGACGTATGGGCTCGACATCACAGCTCGCGTGTCCGGTCCGAGCAAGTGCACCAGGGCGGCGGCCTGGAGCCGTCCCGCCGCGCTCAGCGGCCGGTCGCGATCCGGCGCGGTCCAGCGCTCACGTGACCCCGCCTTGGCGTGGCGGACGAGGAAGCTCGTGTGCTCATCGCCAGGCACCGGACCACCCCTGCTCGACGCGCTTCCAGACCGCCGGCCACCCGCTGCGAGCCTGCTCCGCGGCATCGCGCTGGAGCGCGACAAGCTCCCCGGCGGCGAAGAGCGCCGTCTCGTGAACCCGGGGGGCGGCTGACCGTTCGCGCAGCCAGGCCTCGGCAACCACGGCATCGTGGAGCTCGCCGAGCACCTCCTGAAGCGCGGCAACCTCTCGGGCGAACTTCGCCGCGTTCTTTCCCGTTGCCGCCGCCGCAGCCTCGGCCGCGTAGCGGCACCGCTTGGCGCGGATGCGCAGGTCGTGGAGCTGCTCGTCGGGAATGTCGCCACGGGCGGCGATCGCGCCCGACTTGAGCGATCGCCAGGGCTTGCGCACCAAGCCGGGGAGCACCTCGCGCGCCGGGGACGACGCCATCTCGGTGAGGACGGGGGTCCGGGCGGCCGCGACCAGATGGTCGATCACCTCGATGTATCGGTCGGTGTCGATCGCGATGAGGAGATGGCGGCGAGCGGAGCGCACCTGTCCGACCAGCGGAGCGACGATCGCCAGCGCCGATCGGCGGTCGGAGACCGGAAGCGTCGTGGCCGCCGCTTTCAGGCGATCGCGAAGCACCTCGGCGTCGCGGACCCTGCCGAGCTCGCCGCCGACCCAGCGGAGATCGTCACGAAGTGCCTCGGCCCACGCCTCGTCGAGGAGGGGCCGGAACGTGCGCAGATCGCTGCGCAGCCGGCGGGTGGCGACGCGCGCCTGGTGGACATCCTCGGCGTCGACTCCGAGCCGGACGCCCGGATCGTGGCGGAGGAGGCGGATGACCGAGGTGCTCAGGGCACGTCGCACCACGTCACCGGCGGTCGCCGCACCGCCGAGGGTGACCGAGGCGATCTCCGGCGGGGGTATGCCCACCAGCCCGAGCGCTCGCGCGACCGACGCTCGTGGACGCGCCGGCTGGGCGCCCGCGGCCTGGTAGCGGGCGGCGATCCGGTCGAGCACCGGGCCGTTGTCGCTGAACAGATCGATCTCGCGAAACCGCTGGGTGATCCGAGGGCCCGAATACACCGAGACGGTGTCGTCGACGAGACGTGCGATCACCGTCCCGTCGGCATCGAGCAGCACGGTCTCGCCGGTCACGGTGACCAGGCGGGCGACGAGCTCGACGGGCGCCCGGCGCGCGTAGGCGCGAACCAGGTGGAGCGCCTGTTCGGGGGGACGCTCTGCAGCGCCCTCGAAATGCAGCTCCGCGCCGTCCGGCGCGGCCATCCCCTCGCTCGTGGCGGGCAGTCTCAGGACCCAGCCCGGGTCTGCCGAGTGCTCGAGCGAGACGCCCCAGCGCGCCAGGCGGAGGTCGGCGGTGTCCCAGTGCGTGGTCCGCTGCCTTCGCACCGGCTCGGCGACAACCGCAACGGAGGCGTCGAGGCCGTCGAGGGGCTCCGGCGAGAACGTGATCGGCACCTCGAGACGGAGCCCGTGCGCAGACTCGGCCCCCGCCGCGGTGGTCACTTCGCGACGCGCTCGACCGCGAGCCGGTGCAGCTCCTCCTGGGCATCGAGACCACGGACGGTCGGGACCTTGTGCCAGCTCCCGTCCGCCTGGAGCTCGGAAGCCAGCACGTCGTCGGCGAGGAGCACCTCCACGACCTCGGCGAGCCGTGCCTGGAGGCGGGGGTCGATCACCGGCACCACCGTCTCAATTCTCCCGTCGAGGTTGCGCCCCATCAGATCCGCCGAACCGATGTACCAGCGGTCGTCACCGAAGTGGTAGATCCGGGAGTGCTCGAGGTAGCGCCCGACCAGCGAGCGCACCCAGATGTTCTCGGACATCCCGGCGATCCCCGGACGCACCCCGCATGAGCTGCGCACGATGAGGTCGATCCGCGCCCCGGCACTCGACGCCGCGTAGAGCGCCTCGATGACCTCGGGATCGATCAGGTGGTTGCACTTGATGATGATCCGGCCGGTGCCGTGGGTCTGGGTGCGGATGAGCTCGACGATCCCGCTGCGCAGCGTGACCGGGGCCACGAGCAGGCGCCGGTACTGACGCTGGCGGCTGTAGCCGGTCAGATAGTTGAACAGGTCGGTCAGGTCCTCACCGAGCTCCGCGTCGGACGAGAGCAGGCCGATGTCCTCGTAGAGGCGGGCGGTCTGTTGGTTGTAGTTCCCGGTGCCCATGTGGCAGTAGCGGCGGATCCCGGTGCCGGTGCGCCGCACGACCAGCGTCGCCTTGGCGTGCGTCTTGAGGCCGACCACGCCGTAGACGACGTGGACCCCTGCTTTTTCGAGCTCGGCCGCCCAGGTGATGTTCGCCTCCTCGTCGAAGCGGGCCGTCAACTCGACAAGCGCGACCACCTGCTTGCCGGACTCGGCGGCGCGGATGAGGGAGCGGACGATCGGGCTGTCCGGACCCGAGGTTCGGTAGAGCGTCTGCTTGATGGCGAGCACGTCGGGATCGCTCACCGCCTGGTCGACGAAGGCCTCGACGCTGCTCGCGAACGATTCGTACGGATGGTGGACGAGGACATCTCCTGCGTCGATCGCGCGGAAGATGTCCACCTCGCCCTCGTCGTTCGGCGGCTTGGCAAGGGCCGGCGGGATCACCGGGGCGGGAAGGCGCTCCTTGAGATCGGGCCGGTTCAGCTCGTACAGGCCCCACAGGCCGCTGAGATCGAGGGGCCCGGCGACCGTGTAGACGTCCTCGCCGGAGAGCTCGAGCTCGCGCATCAGCAGCCGCTTGACCTCCTCGGACATGGTGTCGTCGATCTCGAGGCGCACGACCTGGGGCGAGCGGCGCCGGCGGCGGAGGTACTCCTGGACGGCGGTGCGGAGGTCCTCGGCTTCCTCCTCCTCGAGCGCCGGGTCGGCGTTGCGGGTCACCCGAAATGGGAATTGACCGATGACTCGCATACCGGGGAACAGCCGGTCGAGGTGCGCGGCGATCACCTGCTCCACGGGGACGAAGCGCTCGCCGTCCGGCATGACCACGAATCGAGGCAGGAGCGGGGGAACCTTGACGCGCGCGATCCGCTGCTCGCTGCCTCGAGGCGCGCCGACGACGACGGCCAGGTTCAAGGACATGTCGCTGATGTACGGGAACGGATGCGCCGGATCCACCGCGAGCGGCGTGAGGACCGGGAAGATCCGCTCCTCGAAGACCGAGTCGACGTTCTCCCGGTCACCGAGGTCGAGGGAGCCATAGTTCGAGAAGCGGAGCCCGACCTCGCCGAGACCTTCCACGATGGCCCGGAACGCGCGCATCTGCCGGGCTGTGAGGTCGATGGCGCGACGCTGGATCTCGGAGAGCTGCTCGTCCACGGTCATCCCGTCGGGGCTCAGCGCGGCAACTCCGGCTCGACGCTGCTCGATCAGCCCGCCGACCCGGACCTGGAAGAACTCGTCGAGATTGCTGCTCGAGATGGCGAGGAACTTCGCCCGCTCGAGGAGGGCACGCGCGCTGTCCTCGGCCAGTTCGAGCACGCGGGTATCGAAGTCGAGCCAGCTGAGGTGGCGGTTGATGTACCGATGCCGGTCGCCGAGGTCGGCGGCATGGTTGGGTCCCCGATCCCGGACTCGAGCCGGCGCCTCGTTGCGCGCCCGCTTACGCTCGGACAGCGCCATCAGCCGAGCTCCTCGATCGCGCCGGAGTCGAGGAAGACGAGGTCCTCCGCGATGTTGGTGACTCGATCGGCGATGCGCTCGAGATGATGGGCGATGAACACCAGATTGGTCGCCCGGAAGACCGTGGTGTTGTCCTCGGTCATCAGCTGGATCAGGTCGTCGAAGAGGCGGTGGTAGATGCGGTCGACCCGGTCGTCGCCGGCGGCGATGCGACGCGCCTGGAGGACGTCGCGCGAAACCACGGCGGCGAGGATGCCGCGCACCTGATCGCTGCAGTAGGCGGCCATCTTGGGGACGTCGACGTAGGTCTCCAGGGGCGGCAGATCAGCCAGGTTGCGGGCGAGCTTCGCGATGCTCACGCAGTGGTCGCCCATGCGCTCCAGCTCCGAGGACATGTTGAGCAGGCCGATGATCTCGCGAAGCTCGCGCGCCTGCGGGCTCTGATTGGCGATAAGCGAGAAGGAGATCTCGCGCAGCTCGCGCTGACGGTCGTTGACCAGCGCGTCCTCCGCGATGACACGCGCGCACAGGCTCACGTCCCGCTCTGCGAGGCCGCTGGTCGCCTGGGTGATGGCGGTGTCGACAAGCTCGCCCATCTCCGCGACGATGCTTCGCAGGTGGGTCAGCTCCTCCCCGAGCGTGGGGTGATGCGGGTGCAGCAACGGCTCGCTCATCTCCAAGGACTCTAGTGTCCCCTGCGGACACCGGTCGATCGACCGTTTGGAGACTCGGAGCCCCTCGTTCGATCGGCCGCCGCCTCGGCTGAGCGCAGGCTGAGGGTTCGCCCCAGCCGGGTGCGGAAGCGGCGGGTCAGGTCGTCGGGCTCCCAGGTGTACGGGAGGCCGGTCGAGACCACGACCCGGTTGCGGCGGTCGTCGTAGCGGTAGGTCGGAGGGGCTCCACCGTCGACACGACGGTCGAGCTCGTCGGCGAGTTCGAGGATGACCGCGAGCCGGTCGATGCGCTTGATGTCGTCTCGCGTGCACAGCCGCGCATACCGCGGGAGGTTGCTTCGTGCCTTGCCCAGGCGGGCGAGGGTCGTGGCCATCAGGGCCACCTCGCGGTGGCTGAAGCCCTGGAGGTCGGCCGAGGCGGTCACCCCGGCGGCGTGGCTCCAGCGGTCGTAGTAGTTGATGCTCTGGCCGACGTCGAGCAGCGTGGTGGCGTGGTCGAGCACCTCGCGCATCTCGGCGGGCATGGTCGGATCGGCGACGCCGAGGATCGCCCGGGTCATCTCGACGCGCCGGGCTGCCCTGTGCTCGTCCCAGGTCGAGAACCGTGAGGCCAGCGCGGTCACCGACGCTTGCCGGACCTGCCAGACCTCGGGCAGCGGCAGGTTCAACTCGGCGAGTGCGATGCCTTCGCGCAACCCGTGCCCGGAGACCATGAGGCTGCGGGCGCCCAGTGCGTCCATGGCGGCGATGACCACCAGCGCGCCGCCGGCGATCGAATCCGCCCGGTCGGTGGAGAGTCCCGGCACGGTGCGCAGCGACGAGCGGTTCCGGCTGGTCAGCCTCGTGGTGAGCTCGCGGACCTCGCGCCGCTGCAGGACGTACCCATCGACGCGGGCGATTGGATGGGCGACCGATCGCATGTGGATCTTGGCGAGGTTCCGCACCGTGCCTCCGGTGCCGACCATGCCGCCGCCCTCGGGAAGGACCGGAACCCCGGCATCGCTCAGGGTCTGACTCACGTGGTCGCGCAGCGCCGCCATCTCCGAGGGTCGCGGCGGGTCGCTGGCGAGGAACTGGTCGGTCGCGACCAGCGACCCGAGCTCGAAGGTCCACCAGCGGAGGGTCCGCCGGCGCTCGAAGTAGGCGAGCTCGAAGCTCCCGCCACCGACGTCCACCAGGTAGCCGCTGTCGATCGGCAGACCGTGGACGGCTCCGAGAAACGCGTATCGCGCCTCCTCCTCGCCATCGATGACCTTGATCGCCAGCCCGGTGTCGGCCTCCAGCCGGGCGAGCACGCTGTCGCGGTTGGTCGCGGTGCGGATCGCCGCGGTCGCCACCGCGACGGTGCGCTCGGCGCCGGCCGCGGCAGCCACCGCCCGGAAGTCGCGCACCGCGGCAACCGCCTCGGTGATCGCGCTCGCCTCGAGCCGGCCGCGCGCGTCGATGTGGCGCGCGAGCTGGAGCGACGTTCGCGCGTCGGCAATGATGTCGAGCTGGCCGGATGCGTCAAGCCGCAGCACCGCGATCCGGGCCGAGTTGGAGCCGATGTCGATGACGGCGAGCGGAGATTCCAAGGCGACCCTCTCCCTGGTCCGTACGCGGTTGGGAGCGGCAAGTATAGGCAGGGCCAACTCCCGGGCCGTCAGCGGCGCCCGCTCACCGCGACGTCGGGCGAGGCCGGTTCGTGTTGCTCGAGGACGCGGTCGAGCCGGTAGCCGACGCCGTAGACCGTGGTGATCCTGAAGGGCAGCGCCTCGAAGGGCTCGAATTTCTCGCGAAGCCAGCGCACGTGGACGTCGACGGTCTTGCGCTCGCCAAAGAACTTCGGGCCCCAGACCCGCCGGATCAGCTGCTCGCGCGAATGCACCCTGCCAGGATTGGCGAGCAGGAACGAGAGCAGATCGAACTCCTTCGGTGAGAGGCGCAGGCCTTCCTGGCCCACCCGCACCGACCGGGCGCCGCGATCGAACCGGAAGTCGCCGAACTCCTCGACCTCGACGACACCTCGTTCCTCGATGGCGGGCTGGGCACGGCGGAGCAGCGCCATCACGCGGGCGGTGAGCTCGGCGAGGGAGAACGGCTTGGTCATGTAGTCGTCGGCGCCGACGCGCAGGCCGACGATCTTGTCCAGCTCGCTGTCGCGTGCGCTCAAGACCAGGACGGGCGTCGTGGTCTCCTGGCGGAGGATGCGGCACACCTCCAGGCCACCGAGCTCGGGAAGCATCAGGTCGAGCACGATGAGATCGGGGCGCAGCTCGCGGGCCTTCTCGAGCGCCTCGATGCCGTTGGACGCCTGGCTCACCTGGTATCCCTCGCGCACGAGATTGAAGCGGAGGGTCTCTCGGATGACCTCCTC
>JBAPWO010000048.1:0-1803 GCA_049283735.1 Candidatus Dormiibacterota bacterium | reverse complement strand
GCCTGCGAGTTCCGATTGTCGTCGTACTCGGGAACCACGATTACGAAAGCGACCAGCAAGCCGAACTCATGCGCATGATGACCACGGAAGGAATTAAGGTGCTGGACGGGAGCGCCTATGAGCGCGACGGGGTCGGTTTTGCCGGCACTAAAGGATTTGTCGGCGGCTTTGGGCGCGGTGTTTTAACCGCGTTTGGCGAAGCCGAGATAAAAACCTTTGTAAGAGCTTCGATCGATGAAGCGCTGAAACTTGAACGCGCAATGTCGCAATTGAGGACGCGGAAACGTGTCGTCGTGCTCCACTACGCGCCGATAGCCGCGACCATAGAAGGCGAGGCCCCGGAGATCGCGCCTTTCCTTGGCACCTCGCGATTGGCAGAAGTAATCGATCGGCATGGCGCTGATCTTGTGGTTCACGGCCATGCTCACAACGGCAAATTAGACGGACGCACCACCGCGGGCATCCCTGTCCACAATGTAGCCATTACTCTGCTGCAGTCGCAGCAACCGCCCGCGGCCTATCGGGTATTCGACATCTAGCTCGACGGCCCATATCGCATCAATTAGGTAAATACAGCATGAAACCGGGCTGTTTACTCAGTTAACCGGATACGAGCCTTGCGGGTGGCGTTATACCTTGAACTCGGTGACGGCGGAACAAGATTGATTGATCCGGCTAGTGACCCCCGGATACGCGAACGTTTACGACCCGGGGAATGGCGTATACGCACCGGCTTCGCGTGCCAGGTGACTTCTGACTAACGGAGCAACTCATGTCAACCATTCTGCTTATCGTTCTCGTGCTGTTACTGATTGGAGCTTTGCCGACTTGGCCCTATAGCTCGGGCTGGGGTTACTATCCAAGTGGCGGCCTGGGCCTGGTTGTGGTCATTGTGCTGATCTTAGTTTTGATGGGTCGTGTTTAGCTAGCGGCGGCATTTCTGGATAACCGTTCGCGCAAACGATCGAGGGTCGTGCGCGGACGGATCCGCCTTGCATACAGCAATCCAATTTGTGGGTTGGCCTACTAACGAAGTGATTTCCGGAGAAGCTACAGTGTTTGCAGGCGCACGTTCTGCTGCTGATGGAGGTAATCGCCAGGCCTATTTAGTAATCCTTGCGTCGTTCCCAACACGCGTAAGAAGTATCTGGCATTTTCCATCGCCTGCTGTTCACGAATCTGATCATCACTGGCGCCGTATAGCTCGGTCGCTCGTGCCGCCAATGCGTTTTCCGCCTCAGCAATACGTTGGGGTATTTTGGTACTGTCGTCTTCAAAAAGCGCGGCCTTGTACACTTCTTTCCAGTCTCTGCACATCGCTGACTTCTGCACCCGAGCCTCCATCAACCAAAACCTAGAAAGTACGAGTATATTTCTAGAAGTCAGACAAATTTGGAATACAGTGAATCCTGTATTTAAGGCGTATCTACGGACCATCGGCCGTTTTCGCGCCTCAGTCACCCCAGGGTGGGGGATGCGGAAAGCGACAAATCATGAACCGTAAACTGATATCGGTGGCCGTGATAGCAATCGTGGCTGTCGTGGTGTGCAGCCAGGCCGTTGCGAGCAAAAACAACTCGTTCCCCGCGCCGGATGCGGCGTATCTCAGAGCGTACGACAAATGGAAGGCTGAACTGGTCAACGATCTAAAAGAGAATTGGTTGTCCCTGGCAGGCTTATTCTGGCTCAAAGCTGGCGAAAACAGCTTTGGCACCGACCCGGGAAACGCCATAATCCTTCCCAGGGGACCGTCGCATGCCGGAGTTTTCGAGTTGCACGGAGGTGACGTAACCGTGAAATTGT
>JBAPWO010000047.1:0-5380 GCA_049283735.1 Candidatus Dormiibacterota bacterium | reverse complement strand
GCGGAAGCGCAGATCGGGGACGTGCTCGCGAAGCAGGGCGGCGGCGCCGAGCGTCTCCAAGGTCGGGATGTCGCCGGCGCAGCCGAGCACCACGTCCGGCTCGCCGTCACCGTGGTTTGACGCCCATACCCAGGTTGACGCGCCACGAGCGCAGTGCTTGATCGCCTCGTCCATCGACAGGTACTGCAGCTCGGGCTGCTTGTCGATGACGATCAGATTCACGTAGTTGCGACTGGTGAGGCAGTGATCCGCGACCGAGAGCAGGCAGTTCGCGTCGGGTGGCAGATAGACGCGCACCACGTCACCGCTCATGGCCATCACGGTATCGATGAGCCCGGGTCCCTGGTGGCTGAAACCGTTGTGGTCGTTGCGCCAGCAGGTTGACGTCAGCAGCACGTTCAGCGCCGCGACCGGCTCACGCCAGCGGAGTCCGCGGGCGGCCTCGAGCCACTTCGCGTGCTGAACGGTCATCGACGCGGAGACCATCGCGAATGCCTCGTACGTCGCGAACAACCCGTGCCTGCCGGTGAGCAGGTATCCCTCGAGCCAGCCTTCACAGAGGTGCTCCGACAGCACCTCCATCACGCGCCCTCCGGCGCTGACATGATCGTCGATCGGGATGGTCGCTTCCTCGAAGCAGCGGGTCTCGATGTCGAACACCGCACCAAGCCGGTTGCTGTTGGTCTCGTCCGGGCAGAAGAGGCGAAAGTTGTCGGGATTGTCACGGTAGATGTCGCGAATCCACTCACCGAGCCGCCGTGTCGACTCCGCGACGGTGACCCCAGGATCGACCGGCATCGCGTACTCGGTGAATTCGGGAAGCTGCAGGGGGCGGAGCAGCCTTCCGCCATTGGCATACGCGGATGCGCCCATACGCTTGTCGCCGCGCGGCCGCAGCGAGGTCACCGCGTCGACGGGTGCGCCCCCTTCGTCGAAGAGCTCGTCGGGTCGATAGCTGCGCATCCACTCCTCGAGCTGGGCGAGGTGCTCGGGGTTGGTGCGCACGTTGTCGAGCGGGACCTGATGGGCGCGGAAGGTGCCTTCGACCGGCAGGCCATCGACGAACTTGGGGCCGGTCCAGCCTTTGGGAGTGCGCAGCACGATCGCAGGCCACGCGGCGCGCTCCGCACGTGCGCCGCTGCGCGCCGCCGACTGGATCTCGCGAATCCGCTCATAGCAGGCGTCGAGAGTCTGCGCGAACTCCTCGTGCACGCCGCGCGGGTCGTCGCCGGCGACGATGCGCACATCGTATCCATGGGCGCCGAGCAATCCGCTGACGTCCTGCTCGCAAGCGCGCCCGAGCACGGTGGGCCCGCTGATCTTGTATCCGTTGAGCTGCAGAATCGGCAGCACAGCGCCGTCGCGACGGGGATCGAGGAAGCTCACCCCTTTCCACGATCCCTCGAGCGGGCCGGTCTCGGCCTCGCCGTCGCCGACGACACACGCTGCGATCAGGTCGGGATTGTCGAAAACTGCCCCGAACCCGTGTGCCAGCGCGTAGCCCAGCTCACCGCCCTCGTGGATGGAACCCGGGGTCGGGACACTCACGTGGCTGGGGATGCCGCCCGGTGTCGAGAACTGACGGACGAGCCGGAGCAGCCCGGGCTCGTCGAGCGAGACCGCGGGGTAGATCTCCGAGTACGTGCCTTCGAGGTAGACGTTGGCGACGATCGCCGGGCCGCCGTGACCAGGGCCGGCGATGTAGAGCACATCGCAGTCGCGCTGCTGGATCAAGCGGTTGAGCTGGACATAGATCAGGCTCAGAGCCGGTGATGTTCCCCAGTGCCCGAGCAGCCGCGGCTTGATGTGCTCGGCGGTGAGCGGCTCCCGGAGGAGCGGGTTCGCCTGGAGGTAGATCTGGGCGACGGTCAGGTAGTTGGCCGCCCTCCACGAGGTGACGAGCGCGTCCAGGTCGACGCTGCCAGTGGAGGGGGTCAGGGAGCTCACCACGGCCATCGTAGCGGTGACGGACGCTTCGCCTGAGGTCGGCTACCCGGTATTCCGGAAGGTCAGCGAGTAGCCCTTGCCGGGCTTGTTCACCAGGTCACAGGGGATCGCGAGCCGCGCGAGGATCTTCCTGAGACGCAGGACATAGTTTCGGACCTCCTCGGGGAAGAGCGCGGCATCCGACCACGCCAGACCGGTGATCTGCGCCGCTGTGTAAAAGCGATGGGGATGATCCAGGAGGAACTGCAGGAGCTCGAACTCCCGATGGGTCAGAACGGCCTCCTGCCCCTTGTGGCGCACGACGCGTCCGTTCGGGTCGAGCCAGAGGCCCTGGAGTTGCCAGACTCGTTGATACCAGAGGTCGAGGCGGGCGTAGTACCCCGCCATCTGCGCTTCGATGAAGCCGATGTCCTCGTCGGCGGCGGTCTGCGCCACCGGATGCAGCTTGGGCAGCTCGCGTCTCACGCGCTCGAGCAGGCCCAGCTTGAAACGGATCAGGTCATCGTAGATGCTCATCCAGTGGCGAGCGTCTTCCCAGTGCTCGGTCTGGATGTCCTCGCCCTCGAGCGGGCGTGTCGTCGGTGCCTCGCCGCCGGTTGCCACGGCCGAGACTATACGGAAGCTGTTGCTGATCTTCTTACGCCGTCGGGTGTATGAGAAGACCATGAACCACAACGTCGCCAGCGAGCGACCCGACGTCGTCGCCGCGATCCGGGGTGGGGACAACTCGCTGGGCATGGAAGGGGAGGCCGACCCTGCCACCGCGACGCTCGAGCAAGCGCTGTTCTGGAGAAATATCTACACGGAGATCCTCGCGATGGAGGAGTCGGTCCTGGAGCGCATCCACGAGCTGATGGCCGACCAGTCGCCGCAAGCTCGGCACGAGGTCGCGCTCACCAATGTGCCTGTCGTCGTTGCCCAGGCGGAACGGTTCCGATCGCGCCTGGGCTTCTGGGAGTCCGCCTGCCGGCGCATCGATGGACTCGCCGATGCGGCAGCCGCGGTTGCGCCCGTTGTTCCCGGATAGCACGACAAGGTACGTCGCTGTTACTGCAATTGTTGCGCTGGTCGCGACACACTCATCTCACGTGGGACCGCAGGCGGAACGGTTTTCACCGACGAGCGTCCACGAAGGAGCCAACCCATGACCGATATGCAGACCCAGGATCAAGCCGTCACGGATTACGGATCGAACCGGACAGGGGTCGACACCACGACCCAGACCATTGTTGATCCAGCCACTGGAGCGAGCGTGCGCCGGAGCAGGACCGCTGTCTGGTCAGGCAAATCTCCGGGCGTCGAGTTCGTCTGGCTCATCGCCGGGATCGTCGTCGCGTTCCTCGCTCTCGATTTCATCTTCCACGCCTCGGGAGCGAACGACGTCGGTTTCGCAGCGTTCGTCTTCGCCGTCGGCAAGGCCCTGGCGAGCCCGTTCGCCGGTATCTTCAACACGGCAACCGCCGCTCGCGGCAACCTGATCGTGTGGGCCGACGTCCTGGCCATGGTCATCTACGTGCTTGTGGCGGCCGCGATCGTGAAGGTTGTCACCCTGACCTCGGCTCGCAACGCAACGACTGCGAGGTAAATCGACGACGGCTGCGGAGGGCGCCCAACAATGCTTGCACTGGTATCGGTGACATTCGACCCGGGTTCTATCCTCGTTTGGGCGTTGATCGGTCTGGTCGCGGGCTTCCTGGCGAGCAAGGTGATGACCGGCCGCGGAAAGGGCATCGTCACCGACATCGTGATCGGAATCATCGGCGCCCTCGCGGGCGGACTTCTTGCCCGATATCTCGGGGTCACCACCGCCATCACCAGTCGCTCGATCATCGTCGAAATCGTCATCGCGTTCGCTGGCGCGGTCATCCTGCTCGCGGTGTTGCGCATGGCCGGCTTTGGGAAACGCCGGCGCTTCTTCCGCTGAATCCCGGGTCCGACACGCCAGGCGTACCGAGTCGGCGCCAATCCCCCGAGCAGTACGCTGGCCATTCCGATGACCACGCCGATCGACGTCCGCGAACGCACCGGGCTTTGCGATCTCCTGCTCGAACTCAGTCCTGACGCGCCCACGTTGTGCGAGGGCTGGACCACGGCCGACATCGCTGCCCACCTAGTGCTACGTGAACATTTCCACCTCTCGTCCGACGCTCAGCGCGCGGTGGAGAAAGCCAAAGGGCTCCCTGCGATGGTCGCCCGTCTGCGCGCGGGGGCGCCCCTGATTCCCTGGCGTGTTCCGCGCCTTCGCGATGTCTTCAACGGGTTGGAGTACTTCATCCACCACGAGGACGTCCGCCGCGCCAACGGATATGATCCCCGCCCGCCGATCGCCGACCTCGAGGCGCTGTGCTGGCGAATGACCGGCTTCGGCGCCCGCCGTCTCGCGCGCCGGATCCGTCCGTACGGGCTCGAACTGATTCGTCTCGGGGGTGGTCGACGACGCTACGGCTCGGGGGATACGGCAACGCTCAGCGGTCCGGCAACCGAGCTCATTCTCTACCTCAGCGGCAGACGCGCATCGGCCCACGTGACCCTCAGTGGCGCCCCGGACGCCGTGGCCGCTGTCGAGCGCACCACAATAACAATCTGAGGATCCGCAGGCGCGTCGGGCGAACGCAAGGGAGGATCGGTGACTGATTCGGTGACCCGGATGCTCGCCGGCGACGCCGCGTCACGGGCACTCGGCATCGAGGTGCGCGACGTCGGAGTCGGTGCCGCCACCGCCACCATGGCGATCCGCGCGGACATGGTGAACGGCCACGGCATCACCCACGGGGCGTTCGTCTTCGCTGTCGCCGACACGGCTTTCGCGTGTGCGTGCAACAGCCACGGCCCGATGACGGTCGCGGCCGCGGCCGACATCACCTTTGTCGCACCGTCGCGCGCCGGCGACGTGCTCGAAGCGCGCGCGGTCGAGCGAGCCCGTTTCGGGCGCTCGGGAATCTACGACGTCACCGTTCGCCGCGGCGACGACGTCATCGCGGAATTCCGTGGTACCAGCCGCACGGTCGGGACGGATCGCGCGTGAGCGGCCTCGGCACAGCGCCGCCACCGGAGCTTCTCGATCCGGGTGAACGCCTGAGTCGTGATGCCCTGCTCGACCTGCAACTCCAGCGTCTGCGCTGGTCGTTGCATCACGCCTACGCCAACGTCCCCCATTACCGTCGCGCATTCGAGTCCGCAGGGGTCACGCCCAACGACTGCGAAACGCTCGCCGACCTCGCGCGATTTCCCTTGACCACTAAGGCAGACCTCCGCGACAACTACCCGTTCGGCATGTTCGCCGTCCCCCGGCAAGACGTGCGCCGCGTCCACGCGTCGAGCGGGACCACCGGGCGCCCGACGGTCGTCGGCTACACCCAGGACGATCTCGACACCTGGGCGGACCTCATGGCGCGGTCCATCCGCGCAGCCGGCGGGCGCAGCGGCGACATCG
>JBAPWO010000046.1:0-1603 GCA_049283735.1 Candidatus Dormiibacterota bacterium | reverse complement strand
TCGATGACCGTGAGTGATGCGCCCTCGTCGAGAAGGACGACCGTGGACGGGAACGTGGCGCCGTCGCTGCCGCTCGCCGGATGGGCGATCCATATCGGCACCAGCGCCTCGACGCCTCGGGGGACATACACGAGGACGCCGCCCCGCCACAGCGCATTCCAGAGTGCCGCGAACTTCGACTCGTCGACGCGAACCGCCGCGAACGCCTGCTGCACCAGCTCGGGGTGCACCATCGCCGCGTCTTCGAGGGTGGTGATGATGATTCCCTGGGCGAGCAGCGGATCCGCACCTTCGCTCAGGGCCGGCAGCGGAGCGTCGACGACGAACGCGGCCTTGCGTGCCGCCCGGTCGCGCTGCGCGCGCATCGCGTTGACAACCGCCACGTCCACACGTTCGATCGGTGTGAAACGCTCGGGATGCAGCGCCGAGATGTCGGTGCGCCGCCAGTCCTCATCGCGTTGCGTCGAGGGCATCGGGATCGCCTCATAGGCGTCCCATGCGATCCGGCGGCGCGCCGCGAGCCATGCCGGGGATGCCTCAGCTCGGGCTGCCGCGACCTCTTGCCCGAGCGCCGCTGCGGGCGAATCGGCCAGCGGGGTCGTCACCCGATCGCGCCCTCCATGGAGAGGGCGAGGAGACGGTTGAGCTCGACCGCGTACTCCATCGGCAGCTCCTTGACGAAGGGCTCGAAGAATCCGTTGACGATCAGGGCGGTCGCGTCCTGCTCGGCGATGCCGCGCGATGTCAGATAGAAGATCTGATCCTCACCGACCTTGCTGACACTCGCCTCGTGTCCGATGGTCACGTCCGGGTTGTCGATGTCCATGTACGGGTAGGTGTCGCTGCGCGACTCCTCGTCGAGGAGCAGTGCGTCGCAGCGGACGCTGACCTTGACGTTGTGCGCCTTGGGCAGGACCTTGATGTGACCGCGATAGGAGGTCCGCCCGCTGCCCTTGCTGATCGAGCGGGACACGATGTTGCTCGTGGTGTTCGGGGCCACGTGGATCGCCTTGCTCCCCGCGTCCTGGTGCTGGCCGTTGCCGGCGAATGCGGCGCTCATGACCTCGGCGTGAGCGCCCTCACCCATCAGGTAGACCGACGGGTACTTCATGGTGACCTTGGAGCCGAGGTTGCCGTCGATCCACTCGACGGTCGCGTTCTCGTTGGCGATCGCCCGCTTGGTGACCAGGTTGTAGACGTTGTCCGACCAGTTCTGAATCGTCGTGTAGCGGATCTTCGCGCCCTTGTGCGCGACCAGCTCGACCACCGCGCTGTGCAGCGAATCGCTCGAGTAGTTGGGCGCCGTGCAGCCCTCGATGTAATGGACTGACGACCCCTCGTCGGCGATGATCAGCGTCCGCTCGAACTGACCCATGTTGTCGCTGTTGATCCGGAAGTACGCCTGAAGGGGGATGTCCACCTTGACGCCCTTCGGGACGTAGACGAACGATCCGCCCGACCACACCGCGCTGTTGAGCGCCGCGAACTTGTTGTCGTTCGGGGGGATGACGGTGCCGAAGTACTTGCGGAAGAGCTCCTCGTGCTCACGCAGCCCGGTGTCGCAGTCGCTGAAGAGCACGCCCTGCTTCTCGAGGTCCTCACG
>JBAPWO010000045.1:0-1556 GCA_049283735.1 Candidatus Dormiibacterota bacterium | reverse complement strand
AAACGTAACCGAGGAAGCCTCAGTCGTTGTCATAAGAATGTAAAACCGCTGTAAAAATCCAGACGGGCGAAAACCGGTGGATAAACGGGACGTTCCCCGATATTTTGGCGAACGGGAATGGACAACGTCCCGTCTGTCCCCGGTTTCCTTGTCCCCCGTCTGTCCCCGGTTTCCTTGTCCCCGGTTTCCTGGAGCAGCTTCCGACATTACGCCTACGGCGAACCCGGCCCGGTTCTAGTCAACGAGGCTCAAAAAGCGGAGCTTCACATCCGCAAAATCTCCTGACCCCCTCGGCGTCGCGGCCCACCCGTGAAACTGCCACGGGTGGGGCATCCAGTTCTCGCTAAGCTGGACGAAATACGTCGCCTGGGCCAGCCCCCCGTCCCACCGCTGCCCACAAGAGCAGCGGGAGATTGGCAATCAAAGTGACAATCGACAGATCTAAAGAACCGCGGCGATACAGTCCACCTCGATGTCGAAGCCGCCATTCCAAGCAGGAACATTGATAAAGATTCGAGCAGGAGGATTCTCCGGGAAGTAACGCCTGTAGACCTCGTTAACAGCAGGAAACATATCTACTGAAGTCACGTAGACATTCAGTTTCAGGATGTTTTCCAAGGACGAACCCGCGGTTTCGACACAGAGCTTAAGCTGGTCTAAAACGATCTCGGTCTGGCGCTCAATAGGCCCTCGGACAATCTCTCCGGTTTTCGGATCGAACGGCGGACAGCCTGAGACATAAATAGTGTCGCCGTGTTTAGTCACCGTCGAAGCGGGCGCCTTGTACTTTTCGAGGTAGGTCGCCAGTGGCTCGACCCGAATGATTTCTCGTTTCATAGATTTCCTCCGTTTTGTAGACACGGTTTCTAGCAACAAGAGCCGCGAACATTTGATGGTAGGAGTAAAGCGAGACCCTGGAACAGCTGTCTGCGTGAGGTCATCCGCTAGGCCCCCACCCGAATTGTAGACTCTTCTCGCAGCAGCGGTTGATGTGGGTTATGGCTGCGGGAATCCGAACATCAACCACGACTGATTGGCTCCGTCATCTGATCGAACAGTTGCTGGTCTGAGGTCACGGTTTCCTCTGCAGCCGATCGAATTCCTGGAGCTAGCGCTTTTTCTGATACAATGTAGGTACGTTGCTACATTGAGGGACTGGAGACCATGAGCATTACAAAACTGTCGAGTCGAGATTTTAATCAGGACACAAGCAGGGCAAAGAGAGCGGCTAAGCGAGGTCCCGTTTTCATTACGGATCGAGGCCGTCCGTCCCATGTGCTGCTCACGGTGGAGGAGTATCAAAGGATTACTGGAGGGCAGAAGAGCATTGTGGAGTCATTGGCGATGCCAGCTGCCGCTGAGATTGAATTTGAGCCGCCTCGTCTGCGGGGAAACCTGCACGAGCCGGCGGACTTAACCTGATGTACATTCTGGATACGAATGTAATTTCAGAATTAAGAAAAGCCAAGAAGACGCATCCAAACGTCAAGAAATGGGCCGAACGCGTGCCCTCGGCGAGTCTCTACATCTCGGTCATTTCGGTACTTGAATTGGAG
>JBAPWO010000044.1:0-23885 GCA_049283735.1 Candidatus Dormiibacterota bacterium | reverse complement strand
ACCGCGCTGAACCTCCGCGACCAGGGCTGCCGCTTCCCGGGATGCGATCGCCCGCCCGCGTGGACCGATGGCCACCACATCATCCACTGGCCGGACGGTCCCACCGAGCTCGACAACCTGGTTTCTTTGTGCCGGCCGCACCATCGCGCGGTGCACGAGCAGGGTTGGCGCATCCACATCGCTGATGGACTTGCCGTGGTGGAGCCGCCTCCCTGACGAAGTGCGCCTCGTCAGGCGAGACTGCAGCTCGTGACCCAAAACTCGAGAACTACGGGTCAGGGTGCGCTCCGGCTCCTCGCATACGACTCCTGCAGGGTCCAGGAGTTGCCATCGGGGTCACTGAAGTACACATGCTTGCCCCAAGGCTGGGATTCAACATCGCTCGTCTCAATGCCACGCTCGTCCAACTCGGCCTTGGCTGCATCGGCGCTCTCCACCACTAAGATCAGTCCCTTGATGGTGCCCGGCTTCATGGTTGAAGTGCCTTCGCCGATGTGTATGGAACAGCCGGATCCCGGGGGCGTGAGCTGCACAAAGCGCAGCTCATCACTCATGCGCTGATCCATGTCAACGTTGAAACCCAGCCTCTTGTAAAAGTCTATCGCCCGGTCCGTGTCACTGACAGGCACGGGAACAACTTCAAGCGTCAAGTTCATGGCTAAGCCTTTTATGGTCTTCCAACGAATACTTCAAGCTGGCGCTTCAGCATCATACCGACCGTTCGCGGCTGCGTCTTGAATGCGCGCCTCGACTCACTCCGGGTACTCGTCCTTGCGCCACCCGCGGGGCTCGGCAGGTTGCGGTTTCGGCGTTCGGTCGAGCAGGAAGCCGTAGTACGGCGCGACGAACGGGTCGGGTGCCGTCACGGTGTAGGTGTGGTAGACGGTCCCGTTCTCGCGAGCGAAGGCGATCCAGCCGGGGCTCTCGCGCAGCCCGTCCTTGAGCTCAGCACCGATTTGGCGTGACCATTCCTGGAGAAAGTCCGGTGGGTTGTCGAGCATCTCCGTGACCTCGGGTATCTGCTGTGCCTGTTCCTCGGTCATCGCCAGGCCGAAGTCGAAGGGAAAGTCGGTGTCGTAGGTCGAGACGTACGGGAACTGCCAGCCCATCCGCCGCTTGTAGGCGGTCAGCCGGTCTACCGGCGCCCGCGAGAGGCAGATCAGTGTCACGTCGCGGTGGTTCAGGTGAACGAGCGAGCCGTCGAGCCCGTCGGCGAGGCTCGTGCACCCTGGGCAGGCACCGACGGTGTAGTCAGGGCCGAACATGATGTTGTAGGCGAGGAGCTGCGAGCGGCCGTCGAACAGCTCGGCCAGCGTCTTCTTGCCGTTGTCGCTGTCGAACACATACTCCTTCTCGACCGGAACCCATGGAAGATCGAGACGCTTCCTCTTGATCTCCTCGTTTCGCTCCGCCTGCTCGGCCTCGAGCTTGGCGAGCTCGTCCCGGGCTGCCTGCCATTGCTCGCGGGTTCCGATCTTGTGCTCGGGCATCTCGGCTCCTCCATTCGAGTATCGCTGCCGGCCGGACAGTCGTGCCGCCGACCGCGACCCACCATGGTCAATCAATTAATAAGACCGCAAGCCGCGCGGAGACTCATCGCGGGCACGCTAGCCGGCTGTCACCCGTTCCGAACCTGACGGGCGCATCATCCTGCGAGTCATGGGAGGCGAGCCGGCCGGGCAGGCACCCAGAAGCAGATGGATGGCAGTGGCGGTCCTCGCGGGGCTCATCGCGGCCACCGCTGCTGCCGGGGCGGCTGTCGCCCTCGTGCAGCGTCCTCGCACCACGTCGCCGCCACGACCTGCGCCGCCGTCGACGCCGTTCGTGTTCCCGACAAGCGCTCCGACGCCCGTTCCACGCGGCCCGGTTCTCGGGTTCGGGTTCAGTGTCGCGGACGATCCGGCGACCCGTCAGGTCGTCGTCTTCGGCGGGGTCGACAGCTACGACACAACGTGGTTGTGGAACGGCTTGCGATGGACCTTGGCCAAGCCGCGTACCAGCCCGCCGGGTCGATTCGGCGCCGCGATCGCATATGACCCAGCGAGCCACATGGTCATGCTGTTCGGAGGGAGACTTGATCAAGGTATCGTCGAAGACGACACGTGGGGATGGGACGGCACCACATGGCACGAGCTCGATACCGGGCGGAACGGGCCACCACCAGGCGAGGGCGCGCAGATGGCGTGGGACAGCAGCCGAAACCAAATGGTGCTGGTTGCCCCTTCAGCGGTAAACGCCGGTGGTGAGACCTGGACCTGGGCTTCGAGCCATTGGACGCGCGACGGTGGCGCTCTGACGCTCGCCCCGTTCGGCGGTGCAATGTCGTACGACCCCATTTCGCGCTCGCTGCTCTTGGTCAACCCCGAACCGCCCGAGGGTGCGCACACATCGACGCTGCGCTGGACCGGGACAGCCTGGCGAACCATCATCAGCGGCGGACCCGCCATCGCCGGCCTTGCGCTGGACCCGCAATCCGGGGGCCTGGTACTGGTCGGCGCAGAAACCTATTCGACTGCGTTCGCCGTGCAGTCCGAGGTCTGGCAGTGGACCGGCAGAGACTGGATACCGAGTCCGGGCGCGGCGCCGCCGGTCACGATCGCGGCAGAGGTTGAAGATGTTGACCGTGATCAGATATTGATCTTCGGTTCGGCTGTGTCGCCGACGCAGGGGTCGCCGCAGCCGGTTCAGGTCTGGTACTGGGACGGCGTCGCTTGGGTACCGCTCGGGTAGAGAGAGCGGGGCACCTGAGCGCCCCGCTCTCGGAAGAGGATGAATCGCAGCGAGAATCAGGCGGCCGGTTCTCCCGTCGCCGGATTGAGAATCAACCGACTCGCGACTGGGTGCGAGAAGTTGAACATGCCATCGATGCTGCCGGCGAGCGCATCGAATGACCCGCCACCGATTCGCGGCAGCGACCAGTTGTCCTCGATGAAGCTGAGGATCGAGGTCGTGTCGATGATCGCGTTGTCAACGGAGTTCTGGCGTGCGTACGGCGAGATCACGAGCAGCGGCAGGCGCTGTCCGTAGCCGCAGCGATCCTCGAAGCCGCCGGCAGGGATACCGTTGCCGCACTGGCCGGTGCCCGACAATGCATCCTCGGCGGACGTCGAGGGGTTGACGATCGGCGGCATCACATGGTCGTACCAGCCATCCGAGTCGTCGTAGGCGATGATGATCGCGGTCGACTTCCAGAACTTCGACCGCTCGATCGCATTGATCGTGCTGACCAGGTAGGTCTGCTCGTCGATCGGATCCGAGTAGCCGGCGTGGCCATCCTGGTAACGGGCCGCCTTGACGAAGCTCACCGCCGGCAGGTTGCCGTCGGTCAGGCTCCGAGAGAAGTAGCTGAGGTCGTACTGGTGGTTCGCCTGTCCGTTGTTACCGATCTCGGCCTCGTTGACCGGCGCGAGGTGCGCAGGATTTGCGGTGCTGGCGTAGTACTGGAATGGATCGTGGTGCGCGCTGTAGTCGGTGACCGCGGCACCGCCGACGTTGGTGTGAGTCGCGCCGCACACGACCTTCCCGTTGCTCTGCCCGGTCGGAGCGAACCCGCCCTGGAACCATCCCCACGTGATCTGCCGGGCACTCAGCTCGTTGCCGATGTTGGTACCGGACATGGCGACGGTTGAGCCTGCCGAGCACTGGTCGTAGGTCGGGTCAGCGTCACCGTAGAGGGTGCCGTTGTCGGTCACGCCGGCGAGCACGGCCGGTGTCGCACCATGCGTCTGGCCCGAAACGAGGTTGAGCACGCCGGGCGTGGACGGCCCGAACGTCGTGTCGAAGTTGTTGTCGCTCATCGCGAAACGCTGTGCATAGTTCCAGAGTGCGGTGACGGTGTTGCCGTCGTAGTAGTCCATAACGAGGCCGGGAGGTGCTGTGTCGGGCGGCGAGCAGCTCTCGACCTGCGTGTACACCGGGAACTTGTCCATCAAGCCGCCATCCAGCGCCTGCTGCTCCGGGGTGTAGTCGTGATTCTGGTCGCACGTGAGGATGTTGGCCGGGCCGAGCCGCTGCGGGTTCACCCCGTTCGGATTCGCGGTCAGCAACTCCGGGGTCAGGCCGTTCACGGCGGGCGTGCCCGGCTTCGCGGTAAAGGGCTGTCCGTCGGTGTTGGTCGCATTCGGGTAGGTCCCGAAGTAGTGGTCGAAGGACACGTTCTCCTGAAACAGGACGACGACGTGCTTGATCGGCGACGTCGTGGCGCTGTGGTGCACCGTCGATGCGAGGCTCACCCTCGGTGCGATGGCCAGCGATGCGCTGGCGATCGTGGCCGTCCCCGCCAATGCCAGCGTGATCAGTGGTCGTCTGGTCATGGCTCCTCCTCAACGAAACTCGGGCCTTCTCGGAGCTCAAGATGATCGAGGCGTGGTTAAGGCCGTTTTGTGCATTCGGTAACGGATTGCTATGTCCCGGCTCAGGAGCGCCGCGCCCATTCGCGTGGCGGCCGCGGAACCTCAGAGGGTGCGCTTCTGCGGATGCACGGTCTCGCCGCGGGCGAGCATGGTGACGAATTGTTCGATGCGGCGGGCGCGGGTCGCTGCCTCTTTGGCCTCGCCGATGCGGAAGAGGATTGAATAGCGGTTCTGGCTGGTCAGGATGTCGAACATCGCCTGCGCGCGCGGTTGGGCGCGCAACGCCGCGGCAAGGTCGGGCGGCACCGCGCTGGAGCCCGCGCCCACGTAGGCGGCCTCCCAGCGGCCGTCGGCCCGGGCGCGCTCGACCTCGGCCTCTCCGGCGGGGTGCATCCGGCCCTCGGTTCGCAGCCGGCCGATGATCCCGACATTGCGCGCCGACCACCTGCTGCGCGCTCGCCGAGGCGTGAAGCGCTGGCGATACGTCGCGCTGTCACGGGGCGCTGCCTGGCCGTCGATCCAGCCATGACAGAGCGCCTCCTCGAGCGACTGCGCGTACGTGAGGCTGGTCGGCTGGACCACGCCCTTCTTGGCGAGCACGAGCCACACGCCGTCGCGGCTCGCGCGGTGCTCTAAGAGCCAGCTTCGCCACGCCGCCGCGTCCGGGACGATCAGCTCAGGGATGTCCGCCGCCATGGTGCACCAGGGTCGCAGATGAGCCCCGAGTGGCGCGATCGCGAACGCTACGATGGCCGCGCTCATGAACGCGTGCCGGTAGCCGATCCATGTCCTGCGACTGGCTGTTTGTCGACGGGTCCAGCCTCATCTTCCGCGCCTTCTACGGCGTCCCCAAGACGGTCAGGTCTCCGGATGGAAGGCTGATCAACGCGGCACGTGGTTTCCTCGAGACCCTGACGCGGCTGCTCGGCACCAGGCAACCTCACCACCTCGCCGTCGCGAGCGACGCCGACTGGCGCCCGGACTGGCGTGTGGCGTTGATTCCCGGCTACAAGGCGCAACGGGTGGCGGAACCGATACCTCCGGCGCTCATCCCGCAGATGCCGATCATCGACGCATTCCTTGAGGCGATCGGTGTCGACGCGCTCGGCGTGTCCGGGTACGAAGCGGAGGACGTGATCGCCACCTGGACGGCCAAGGCCGGCGGCACGGTCGAGATCGTCAGTGGGGATCGGGACCTGTTCGCGCTCGTCGAGGATCCACGGGTCACGGTGCTCTACCCGGAGAAGGGTGGGTGGGCCGTCGTCGACGAGACCGAGGTCACCCGGCGATACGGGATTCCGGGGCGGCGCTACGCGGATTTCGCGATGCTCCGCGGTGATCCGTCGGACGGATTGCCGGGGCTGAAGGGCGTGGGCGCGGTGGCCGCAGCGTCGATGATCCGCCAGCTCGGTGGCGTGCCCGCGATTCTCCAAGCGGGCCGGCTGAGTGAGCACGATCAGGACTACCTGACCCGCGCGATGCAGGTGGTCCCTCCGGTGGCCGACCTGCCCGCGGAGCTGCCGCGGGGGAGCAGGGAGCGCTACCCGGCAGACCCGGAGGCGCTCAACAGGCTGATGGCGGACTACGGGCTGCAGGCGGCGTCGAGTCGTCTCGTCGAGGCGCTGAACGAGCAGCTGCGCGAATCCTGACGTGACGCGCCTGCGCACCGATCGAGTGCTGGTCGCCGGAATAGCCGTCGCGTTGGTGAGTCCGCCGCTCCTGACCCTGGTGCTGGCGCACCTGCCACCGTCGCAGGCTCGCGCGTACGTCTTCCTCTACCTGGGGATCGTCGCCTCGCTCGGTCTCCTCACCGGGCTCATCCCCGCACTCGTCGCCGCGGCGCTCTCCTCTGTGCTGGCCGACAACTTCCTGCTGCCGCCAGTCAACAGCCTCAGCCTCGCCAACCCGAGCGACATCATCTACCTGGTCATCTTCTTCGCGACCGCGGGGGCGGTTGGCGGGGTCGGCGCACTCCGGCGGCGATCGATCATCGAGGCGAGAGCACTGTCGCGAACGCTTGTCGAGGCGAACGCCGAACTCGAGCGCCTCTATCTCGACCAGGCAGCCGCCGCACGCACGGCTGTCCGCCTTGCGCAGACCCAGCAGCAGGTCTCAGCGCTGCGCGACGCCGACCGAGTCCGGCGCGAGCTGCTCCAGAACGTGAGCCACGAGCTGCGCACGCCGCTCGCCAGCATTCTCACCGGTGCAACCGTGTTGATCGGCCGGTCCGACGCCACCGGGCCTGTCCGTGATGGCCTTGCCGGCATCGTCACCCAGTCGCGGAGGCTCGATCGACTGGTTGGCGACATGCTCGATCTCGCGCGCATCGAGGGGCACGCGCTCGAGTTGCGTCTCGAGCCGGCCGACGTGGGCGAGGCGGCCGAGGCCGCTGCGGCCCGGCTCCGGCAGACCCGCCCCACCCGCGCCGTGCGCGTCGACACCGAGCCTGGATCGCTCGAGGCGGTCGCCGACTGGGACCGTCTCGGACAGGTGCTCGACAACCTCCTAGTCAACGCGGATCGTTATGCGCCGCCCACGTCTCCAATCGAGATCCATGTCGCCCCGGGCGCGCGCGGAACCATCGTCACCCGGGTGATCGACCACGGCCCCGGCGTCCCTCCTGATATGAAGGACCGTATCTTCGAGCGCTTCGTGCGCAAGGAACAGAACGGCGCGGAGGGGACCGGACTTGGGCTGGCGATCGTCCGTGGGATTGTCGAGGCACACGCCGGCCGCGTCTGGCTCGATGATCCGGAGAGCGGCGGTGGGGCCGTGTTCGCGTTCACGCTCCCGGCCGCGCCGACCGAGGAGGCGCAGGATCAGACGGCTGCGTCTTGATGTGGGTTTGGGAGGACGTGGACGTCCACGTCGGTGAGCACCTCGATGAGCTTGCGCAGCGTCCCGCGGCGCCCGCGGCCCCGCGTGACCACGATCTCGGTGGCGAGGATCTTGCGAGCGTAATGAGCCAACGCCCTCGCCGGGTCGCGCTCGTAGAGGGTGACGAAGGTACCGTCGGCCTGGTGCGTGAGGGCGGCGTACGCCCCAAGGAGTTGCATCTCCTGCTCGGACCGCTTGCGATCCCGAACGGTGACCGCGGTCATCTTGCCGTCGAGCCGGGCCGCGAGCGCGGCGGTGCTGGCGATGACGTCGTCCATGCCAGGACGTGGGGGCACGCACAGCATGACCCGCGGCTTGACCTCCCACGGTGCGTCGATACCGCGGTCGCGCATGTACGCGACCAGGCGGCGGTCGGTGTGCTCCGCGAGGATTCGGAAGGCAAGCTCTCGGAGTGAAGCCAGGACCTCCGGTCGAAACGCGCGAGCGCGAGCCTGGGCCGCCTCGCTCGCGGGCACGATCTCGCCGCGCCGGAGCCGTTCATCGAGGAGTGACGGCGTGATGTCGACGATCTCGAGCTCGGTCACCTCGTCGAGAAACTCGTCATCGACAACGTGCTCCGGTCGATCGCCGAGCATCGCGCCCATGCCTTCTACCGTGCTGCGGAGATCGGTGAGGTGCAGAGTCGCGATCAGCATCATGCCCGCGCGCATCAGACGCGGAACCGCCTCGGTGATCGGCCGGCCCAGCACGTCGACCCCGGCGAGGTCGTCGAGGCATGCAACCTCCGGGTTGCGTCGCAGCAGTGCGTCCACGTCGACGATGCCCTGCCGCGCCGGTGAGCTCGGGCCGCCGAGGACCTCGAGGTCGCCGAGCGCCACCTCACATCTGTTCCGCCCGTCCGTCCTCACCGCGGCGACAACCACATCCGTACCCCGTTGGCGGCGCCGGGTCGCCTCATCGAGCATTGCCACAGTGGTGCCGCACCCGCGAGCG
Organism: Candidatus Dormiibacterota bacterium; assembly: GCA_049283735.1. Classification (GTDB taxonomy): domain Bacteria; phylum Chloroflexota; class Dormibacteria; order Aeolococcales; family Aeolococcaceae; genus Palsa-851. The sequence continues at coordinate 15,702 of JBAPWO010000044.1, read as the reverse complement.
TAGCCGAGATAGACGCGCAGTCCCGATCGGATCGCGCTGGCGTGCAAGGCGCGGAGCAACGTGTCTGAGTCGGGACGATGATCCTGGGATGCCAGGGGGGCGTCACGACCTTCCGAGGCCGGACGCGCGACCACGTGCACGCTCACGTCCGGGAGCTCCGCGATCAACCGGTCGACCAGCCCTCGCCGCAGCCGCCCGCGCACTCCAGGATGGGCCGCCTCACCCACGACCACGTGCTGCACCGCAAGCTCCTGCGCGACAGAGATCACGGTTTCGGTCAGCTTGCCCTCGCGCTCGATGAACCCGCACTGGAGTAGCGCGGCGAGGTCCTTGGCTTTGGCTCTGCCGCGGTCGGTTTCCTCATCGTGGCGGCCGGGCACCACGAGCACTGTGCAGAATCCGCCGAACCGCCTTGCCAGACGGCTGGCACGGCGGATCAACGGACCGCTGCTCTGCCGGCCGCTGACCGCAACCAGAACCGATTGGGGTGCGGGGCGAATGGCGCCTCGCGCGCGACCGACCGTCTGCGCCACCAGGCGAAGTGCGATCTCGCGCAGCGCCGCGAGGTTCCCGGGCCGGAAGAAGTTGGCGAGCGCGGTGTCGATCTTCTCAGGCGCGTAGATGTTGCCGTGGCGCATGCGCTTGCGCAGCGCCTCGGGAGAGATGTCGATGAACTGGATCTCGTCGGCATTGTCCAGAACGCTGTCGGGGAGGGTCTCGCGGACCGGGATGCCGGTGATGTGCTCGGCCAGATCCTTGACCGATTCGAGGTGCTGCACATTGACGGTCGTCACGACGTCGATCCCCGCCGCGAGGATCTCCTCGACGTCCTCGTACCGCTTGACGTGGCGGACGCCGGGCACGTTGGTGTGGGCAATCTCGTCCACGAGTGCCATCTGTGGGCGGCGCGCCAGCACGGCATCGAGATCCATCTCCTCGATGACCTTCCCGTGGTACTCGACCTCGAGGCGTGGGATGACTTCAAGACTGCCGATTGCCTGCTCGGTCAGCTTGCGGCCGTGCGTCTCGACGAAGCCGACGACGACGTCCTCTCCCTGGGAGCGGCGGTCGTGCGCCTCACGGAGCATGGCGAAAGTCTTGCCGCTTCCCGGTGTGGCGCCGAGGAAGACTCGCAGGTGCCCGCGACCGACTCGGGCGGTCGGGCCTGGCACCGCGCCGGCGGCGATTGTGTCGGTCACATTCTTATGATGCGCGCCCCGTGTGGCGAATAAACCCGTCAACCGGCGAGGCTGGACTGCTGGGTGTCGAGTGCCAGGTTGAGCTGGAGGACGTTGACGACTGGCTCTCCGAACACCCACAGGATGCGTCCCTGCAGCTGGGACTCGACCAGCGCGCGCACCTTGGTCGGATCGAGGCCACGGGCGCTTGCCACCATGTTCACCTGCGCGAGGGCCGCGGCCTCGCTGATGTCGGGGTCGAAGCCGGTGAAGTCGGAGGTGACGAGGTCGATCTGTACGGGGGCGGAGACGCCGGCCGCGGTGTAGGCGGCCACGGCGGCCTTGGTCGTCTCCTTCAACAACGGGTTGGACGGCCCCAGGTTGCTCCCCGCGGAGTTGGCGGCGTTGCACGGCTGCAGGGCGGCAGTGCTCGCGTTGGACGTGTATGAGAGCCGCCCTTGGAAGTACTTCGTGTCGATGGTGATGCGCAGGCTGCCGTCCGACGCGACCTTCTCCTGCGGGCAGCTCTGGCCGATGAGCGTCGATCCGACGACCTTGCCGTTCACGGTCACCAGGCTGCCGTTGGCGTTGCTGTTGAAGGCGACCTGCGAGATGCCGGTGATCACGAAGGTGTAGATCAGCGCGAGTCCGGCGACGGCCACGGTGAGCCGGAGACCGATCAGGAGCTGCTTGGAGAGACTGCGCATTTTCTGTGGCCTACACGAGGTGAATCGTGGTGATGATGACGTCGATGACCTTGATCCCGATGAAGGGCGCGATGATGCCGCCGAGGCCGTAGATGAGCAGGTTGCGGCGCAGCAACGCTGCTGCGCCAATGGCGCGGAAGCGCACGCCGCGCAGCGCGAGGGGGACCAGCGCGATGATGATCAGCGCGTTGAAGATGACGGCGCTCAGGATCGCGCTGTGCGCCGAATGCAGACCCATGACGTTGAGCACTGACAAGGGCTTGAGCGCCGCGTACGCGGTGAACATGGCCGGGATGATCGCGAAATACTTGGCGACATCGTTGGCGATGCTGAAGGTCGTGAGCGCGCCACGCGTGATCAGCATCTGCTTGCCGGTCTCGACGATCTCGATCAGCTTGGTGGGATCACTGTCGAGGTCGACGAGGTTGCCCGCCTCCTTGGCTGCCTGGGTGCCGCTGTTCATGGCGACTCCGACGTCCGCCTGGGCGAGTGCCGGCGCGTCGTTGGTGCCGTCACCGGTCATCGCCACGAGCTTGCCGCCCGCCTGCTCCTGACGGATGAGGTCGAGCTTGTTCTCCGGTGTGGCCTGAGCGAGGAAGTCGTCGACCCCCGCTTCAGCGGCGATGGCCGCCGCCGTCAGGGGGTTGTCGCCGGTGATCATCACCGTGCGCAGACCCATTCGGCGCAGCTCCGCGAAGCGCTCGGCGATCCCCGGCTTGACGATGTCCTTGAGATGGATGGTTCCGAAGATGACGTGGTTCTCGGCGACCAACAGCGGAGTCCCGCCGCTGCGAGCGATGACCTCGACCTGCGCGTCGACCTCGGCCGGGACCGTATCGTCTCCGGACCACTTGGCGACCGAGTCGCCGGCGCCCTTGCGGATGCTGTCGGTTCCACGGTCGACCCCGCTCATGCGGGTTTCTGCCGTGAATGGCACGAATGTCCACGCCGCGCCCTCGGTCTCCTCGGGAGCGCCGAAGCGCCGGGCGAGGGCCACGATCGAGCGGCCCTCGGGCGTATCGTCGGCACGGCTGGCCAGGTCGGCCGCGAGTACCAGTCGCTCCATCGTGATCCCGGGGGCGGGGAGAAACTCGGTCGCCTGCCGGTTGCCAAGCGTGATCGTCCCGGTCTTGTCGAGCAGCAGCGTGTCGACATCTCCCGCTGCCTCGACGGCGCGGCCTGACATGGCGAGGACGTTCTTCTGAAGAAGACGATCGATGCCGGCGATGCCGATCGCGCTCAGCAACCCACCGATGGTCGTTGGGATGAGGCAGACGAGCAGGGCGATCAGCACGGGCACCTCGATCGACGCGCCCGAGTAGATCGCGTACGGCTGCAGCGTCACCACCGCAATGAGGAAGATCAGCGTCAGGCTGGCGAGCAGGATATTGAGCGCGATCTCGTTCGGCGTCTTCTGGCGAGACGCGCTCTCGACGAGCGAGATCATGCGATCGAGAAAGGTCTCTCCGGGGTTCTGCGTGATCTCGATCACGATGCGGTCGCTCAGGACGCGAGTGCCTCCGGTGACCGCGCTGCGGTCGCCGCCCGCCTCGCGGATGACCGGGGCTGATTCTCCGGTGATCGCTGACTCGTCGACGCTCGCGATTCCCTCGACGATGGTGCCGTCACTTGGGATGACGTCGCCGACCTCGCAGACGACGACATCGCCCTTGCGCAGCTCCGGCGCGGGCACCGCGACCTCCGTGCCTCCGATGCCTCCCTGCAACTTGCGGGCGATCGTATCGGTGCGCGTGCGGCGCAGCGCCTGGGCTTGAGCCTTGCCACGCCCTTCGGCGATCGCTTCGGCGAAGTTGGCGAACAGGACGGTGAACCAGAGCCAGAGGGCGATCTGGCCGACAAAGCTGATGTCGTTCCCGTTGCTGAAGATCCCCGCGATGAACCCATACGTCGTCATGACGGCACCGATCTCGACGATGAACATGACTGGGTTGCGCACCATGGTGCGCGGATCCAGCTTGACGAAGCTCTGACCGATGGCTGGAATCAGCAGCTCCGGGTCGGTGACACTGGTGCGCCGGCGCTTGGGGTGATGAACGGTTGCAATTGCCATTTCAGAATGCCGCTATGAGCTTGAAGTGCTCGAGAATGGGCCCGAGCGATATCGCGGGGAAGAAGGTGAGAGCGGCGACGATGATGATCGTGCCGATCAGCAGTGCAACGAACAACGGTCCGTCGGTCGGGAACGTCCCTGCGCTCGCGGGCACGATCTTCTTCTTCACGAGGTTGCCCGCCATCGCCATCACGGGGATGAGGAACAGGTACCGGCCCGCCCACATCGCGCCGGCGAGCATGAGGTTGTAGAAGTTGGTATTGCCCGAGAGTCCGGCAAACGCGCTCCCGTTGTTGCCGGTCGCTGACGCGAACGCATAGAGGATCTCGGTCAGCATGTGCGGCGTTCCCTGAGTCGCAATCGGACCCGCTTGACCCGCCGTCGTCAGGACCGCGACCGCCGAGAAGCCGAGGATTGACGCCGGCAGAACGAGGATCGCGATCGCCGCATATTTGACGTCGCGCGCTTCGATCTTCTTGCCGAGATACTCAGGCGTTCTGCCCACCATCAGCCCCGCGATGAACACCGCGACGATGGCGAAAACGACCATGCCGTAGAGACCCGAGCCGACGTCGCCTGGGGTGATCTCACCGAGCTTGATGAGCACCAGCGGTACCAGGCCACCGATCGGCGTGAGGCTGTCCATTGAGGCGTCGACCGAACCGGTGCTGGTCCCCGTCGTCGCTGTGTTGTACAGCGCCGACTGGATCGGCCCGAACCGAGCTTCCTTGCCTTCCATGTTGCCGCCGGCCGAGCTGCTGGTCGCCACCTGCGACGCGCCGGTGCCGACCAGGGCCGGATTGCCTTGCTGCTCCTGCCAGGCGACCACGCCGAACGCGGAGATGAGGATGATGGCCATCACCGAGCCGAGCACGATCCCCTGCTTGACATGACCGACCCACTTGCCAAAGGTGATCGCCAGCCCGAAGGGAATCAACAGGCAGATGAAGATCTCGAGCGAATTCGTAAACCCGTTCGGGTTCTCGAAGGGATGCGCGGCGTTCGCGTTGAAGAAGCCTCCCCCGTTGGTGCCGAGATCCTTGATGGCTTCCATGGATGCGACCGGGCCTTGCGCGATCGTCTGGACCCCGTTGGTGAGGGTGTGCACGACCGAGTAGTTGCTGAAGTTCTGGATCGCTCCGTTGGCGACGAGCACGAGGGCCAGCACCACGCTGATCGGGAGGAGCAGGTAGAGAATCCCGCGCACGATGTCCACCCAGAAGTTCCCGAGGGTGCTCATGGTGCGCCGCGCGATCGCGCGGATGACCACGATCGCCACGGCGATCCCAACCGCGGCACTGAGGAACTGATGAAGCACCAGCGCCACGATCTGCGAGAAGTAACTCATCGTGGTCTCGCCGGCGTAATTCTGCCAGTTGGTGTTGGTCGCGAAGCTCATCGCCGTGTTGAAGGCGAGCGGCGCGGGCACTCCGGGGAGCTGCTCTGGATTGAGCGGCAGATGGTCCTGGAAGCGGAGCACGACGTAGGTGAACGCGATGCTCACGACGGTCACGGACAGCAGCGAGACCAGGTACGCGAGCCAACTCTGCTCATGGTCCTTGTCGACGCCGATGACCTTGTAGGTGAGCCGTTCCACCGGAGCGATGACGCGGCTGAGCCAGACGCGCTCACCCTTGAATACTTTGACCATGTACCCGCCGATGAACCACGCGCCCACACTGACCGCGGCGTACGTGATCAGCGCTGCGACGATGTCGAGAGCCATCAGAAGCGCTCGGGGGCGACCAGCGCGATCACCAGATAGATCGCCGCCAACAGCGCGATGACTGCGGAGATGATGTACCCGGTGAGCGCAGACGCCACGTCAGATTCTCCGCATCCCGTCGGTCAGCAGGTACGCCGCGACGATCATCCCGGCGAAACACAGCAGTACGAGCAGGTCAAGCGTCATGTGACCACGAGCTTCGCAGTGACACGGTCAACGAAGCGTCAACGCAAATCCGGCGTCACAACACGTGACGTTTTCAGGCCGATTCGGCTTCGACACCAAGCGCGGTTCCGGCCTGATCGGCGAGCGTGACCGCGGCCAGAAGTTGCTGCCGCGACACCCGCGTGCCGGGCTCGGCAAGCAGCACGAAGCGCCCGAGCTGGTGGTGCTGGTTTTCAACACCGAGGCTGATCTTCTTGCCGGGAAGCCCCAACGTGTCAAATCCCCACCAGATCCTGCCCCAGCTCACGTCGCCATTGCGTTCGATCGTCGGGCCGACGGCGTCGGGCAACGACGCATCAAACCAGCAGTTCCGCAGCCCGAGCATGTCCTGAAGCTCCGCGGCGATTGCGGCGACGACATCATGCGCAGCCCTTCCGGACGCGAGCATCTCGGCGACCGTTTGGATTCGAGCCAGGCTGTCGCTCGATTGCGAGACACGCATGCGGTGCTCGCGGTTGCGTGCCGAGAGTTGTCCGACGATCAGGCTGCCAACCAGGAGCAGGACCGTCGTCTCGACGTCTCCGGGGCTCGAGATGGAGATCGAGCCGTACGGCCGGGTGAAGAAGCCGTCGAAGCTGAGCGCGGCTGAAACGGCCGCGATCACCGCCGGCAGGCGGCCGCCGATCGCTGCCAGAGCCGAGACCAGCACCGCCAGTCCCAGCGCGACCGTCGCGGATGGAATCTGGCCGCGAAGGGGGAGGAGGCCTACGGACAGCGCGACGGGGGCAGCGGCGGCGATGGCCAGGAGCGCGACCGGCTGACTCCGCGAGCCTATCGCGAGCACGCGCGTCCAGATCGACTCGTCCATGGGTGTGGCGGCCACCGGCAACACGATCGGGGTGACTTCCCGTGCCATCAGAAGCCAATCTTGCCAGTCAGACCATCAATAGAGCGTCAACGAGCCGGGCCGAATCGGTATCCTCGGCGGCCGACCGTCACGACCACCGTGGGATGGGTTGGGTCGTCCTCGAGCTTGACGCGCAGACGCTGGGCGAAGGTTCGGAGGTAGTTGCGCTCGTCGGCGTACCGGGGCCCCCAGACGCGCTGCAGCAGGGTGCGGTGGTCGATGGTCACGCCCGCGTTCCGCGCCAGCTCGGCGATCAGCAGCCACTCGGTGGGAGACAGTCGCACCTCGGCGCCATCGTGGGTCACCGAACGCGCGCCGAGGTCGACGCGAATACTGCCTTGCACGACGATGCCGCCCGCGCCGTCAGGCGGCCTGACCCGGCGCAGCACAGCGCGTACCCGGGCGAGCAATTCGTCCGCGCCGAAGGGCTTGGCGAGGTAGTCATCCGCTCCGAGGTCGAGGGCGCGAACCTTGTCGGCCTCCTCACCTCGCGCGCTGATCACGATGACCGCGGGGCGCTGGTGACTGTCCATCTGTTCGAGGATCTGCCACCCGTCGATGAAGGGAAGCCCGATGTCGAGCAGCACGATGTCGATCGTGCCGGTGTCGCGGAGCATCTGCGTTGCGGTGATGCCGTGGGCGGCGAGCGATGTCTCGTACCCGGCCGAGTTGAGCGCGCCGGCCAGGATCTCGCGCAGCGCCGCATCGTCCTCGACGACGAGGATGTGCGCTTCGCGCTCGTCGGTCAACAGGAACCCGGACCGGCGGCAGGCGCGCCCGCAACCACGGTGATGGTCTCCTTGAACGTCGCCGGTGGATTGAACGCCTGATGGTTTGGCGATACGAGCTCCACCTCGACGGTGTGCCGCCCCGAGGAGAGTTCGATGGGGACGTGCCAGACATCCACCGTCGGCGCCTGGACGCCGTCGACGATGACCGCGAGGTAGAACTGGGAGGACGTCGCCGGAACGAGCCGGCCGGACGCCGGCACGCCGCACACCGTGAGCGTCAGCGGCCCGCCCACATCGGCGCCGGGTGCGGGCGACACGATGCGTACAGCGTACGGTGCCGCCGCCAGCAGCGCGGGGCTGAGCACCCAGCTTGCGAGCAGGCCGCCGGCGCCACAGACGGCGGCCGCGCCTCCGACGACCCGGAGCGCACTCCGCCGCACCGCGAAGACCAGGAGGCCGCCACCGAAGATCAGCAGCGCCAGCGCCCATTGCAGCGGCAGCGGGAGGCCGCCGACGATGTGCGCGATCACCGTCGCTCTCGGTCAGCCCGGCGCGACGGTGAAGAAGATCGTCGGCGTGAGATCCCGGGGTTCGAAGGGGTAGTGGTCCTGGGCGACGAACTCCGCGTACATCGAGTACTCGAGGCCGGCCTTCACGGTGATCGGCTGCGACAGCGTGTAGCTCATGAGGATGAGCTGGTTGTTGAGGTAGAGGTGGACGTGACCCTTGGTGGGGGTGATGTCGCTGGTCGTCACCGTGGTCACCACCCCGCCGGCGGTCAACACCCTGACGACCAGCGTGGTCCCATGGACGACCTCCCGATTTGTGGGGGCGAGCAGGGTGATCCTCACCGGCGTCGATGGACGGTGGCCGAGGCCGCCGACCGGGGTGGGGTATGGAGTGGGCCTCGTGGTCGGAGAACCGGTCGGGCCTCCGTCGGCCGCAGCCGATCCGCACGCGGTCATGCAGACGAGCAGCACGATCATGAGGACGCGGAGTGGACAGCGCATGATTTCAGTTCCCTGCCCGCTCAATTATGAGCACGGCAGGAAACCTCGAGCCCGGGCCTGAAGTGTGCCGGCTCAGGCCGACTGCGACGTCAGCGCAGACGGTAGGTGGCCGGCCGCTCGTCCGTGACCGACACCTTCGGCGCGTTCCGCTCGAGGATGCGACGGACCTGCTGGGGGGTGAAGCTGCCACCGAGACGCTTCCGGATCGCGGCGACGGCGAGGGGCCGCGTCGAGTCCTTGAGGACCGCCAGCACCTTGTCATCCGGGGTGCTGCGAGTGGCCGTGTGCTTGCCGTTTGAAGGGGCAGCGGACACCGGCGTCCTCGCCGGCTCGGGCGCACTCTCGGGCACGTGATTGCGATGCTCTGCCGGCCCAGGAGCGGGGGCCTCGCTGCGTGCGGGGAGGTCGATCCGAGCGGGCCGCGTCGACCCTTCGCCGTGCAGGCGCGTCCACATCGCGGGAAGGTCGTCGAGGACCTGGCGGACGAACGCCGCCGATCCACTCACTTCGATCTCGCGCTCACCGTCCCGAAGCCGCAGCGAGTGGGCGATCGGCGCGGCTGGAACCTCGACCCGCGGCGCCGGCCGGTAGGGCGGGCGGGAATCGCTGCTGTTGAAATTGGGTCGAGGGCCCGAGAACTGCCGGGGGCCGGAGAACGAGGGACGGTCCGAAGATGGACGACCCTGATAGGGGCGGTCGTCAGGCATTGGTCTCCTGGTTGTCGGTGGGTTCGTCGTGGTTGTGACCGTGGCCTCGACCGGCGCGCGACGTCGACTCGGCAACCACCGGGGTACCGACGACGTCGGTTCCCGCGTCGGCCTCGGACTTCGATGCCTTGGTCAGATCGGTGATCTCGACATGGGGATCATCGTCGGGCAGGGTGATCTGCGGTAGATCGTCATCATCGGACGGCGGCGGGCCGAAGAGGCGCTCCTGGATCTTGGCGCGGAGCGGCGACTGGATGAGCGCAAACACCCCGCCGACCACGGCGGCTCCGATCAGGAGATTGCGCGTGCGATGGGTCTTCTTCTTCGGGCGGACGGCGGTGCTCAGCTTGCCCGACACGTCCGCGATCCGCTCCCGCGCGGCGTTGCTCGCCGCGACGACCTTCTCGTCTGAGGCGATATGTTCGGCGGTATCCGCCAGGGTACCGGCCGCCGTCTGCAGGACCTGGCTCAATCCTTCCGCGCCGCGCTGCACCGTGGGAAGCGCCGCGCTCCCTGCACCGCGCGCCAGCGTGACCGCGTGATCGGCAAGATCACTGATCGTATCGGCCGCGCGACCGCGGTCAAGCAGGGCGGCTCTCGAACGTCGACTCCGCATGCTGCAACAACCTCCGTTCTCACCTGCGACGTATGGCGCCAAGCGATTCATATGGCACCAAAAGATTGATTCTACGTCGCCTGCACTGTTCAACGCTCCGTATATGCAGCGTCGGCGACGGGTCAGGCGGCGGAGGAAAGCGGTGGTGCGATGTCTCGAAGGTTGATCGGTGAGGCCTCGCGAGCAAGCGCCGTGTCCAGCGGTGCGTCGAGAAACCATCTGATACGCGCCGCCGCCACCGGCCCGACGAGTCTGGCCAGCTCGGCCTCGGATGCGCCGTAGATTGCCCGCAGTGACGGAAAGAATCGGATCAACTTGACGAAGGCAGCCGGCTCGAGCCCGTCGACCGCCGCGAGATGGGTGACGCGACGCCGAGCGAGCGATCCGGCCTCTTCGGCGTCGAGCGGGAGTTGGAGCTCGATGGTGCGGATGGGCATGGGTCGAGTGTACCGAACGGATGTTCGACTTGTCAAATCGTCCTGACCGTGCGTACGCTTGTGCCAATGCCTCTGTACGAATACCGCTGCAACGACTGCTCGGCCGTGTTCGAGCTGCTCCGCCCGATGGCCGATCGTGAAGTCGCCGCCGTCTGTCCGAGCTGCGAGAGCCGGGCCAGCATGCCGCTCATCAGCCGGGTGGCGGTCCACGCCGGCTCCGGGTCGGACGACTCCCCCGGGGTGGGCGCCAGTGACGGCGGTGGCGGCGGTTGCTGCGGCGGCAGCTGCGGCTGCGGCGCCAACTGACCGAGGGTCAGCCGGCTCCCACTCCGGGGGCTGCGACGGCGCGCTGAGCAACGGCTCCCGTCAGGTCGAGCTCGGTCTGCATGACTGACGCGAGGAAGACGCGCCGGTGTGCGGGGTGTGGACCGTGCTCTCGGATTGCCGCTCGGTGCTCGGGGGCGCCATACCCCTTGTTGCTCGCCCAGTTGTAATGAGGCGCGTCATCGTGCATGCGGGTCATCAGCGCGTCGCGATGGACCTTGGCGATGATCGACGCGGCCGAGACCGCCGGCACCTTGCGGTCGCCGGCGACCAGTGAGTGAAGCGGACGCGACACCGGGATGCGCAGGTTGCCATCGCAGCAGTACCCGTCGGCGTCGACGGCGTCGACCAGCCTCCGGAAGATCTCGACGTTCGCCCACCCGAGACCGCGCGCGTTGATGTCGTCCACGCTCACCTCGGCGACCGCCCAGGCCACCGCCCGCTCCCGAAGCACCGCTCCAACCAGCTCGCGCTGCTTCGCGGTCAGCAACTTGCTGTCGCGGAGCAACGGGTGACGGAAGCGCTGCGGCAGCACCACCGCGGCGGCAACCAACGGGCCGGCATATGCGCCGCGACCGACCTCGTCCATGCCGCACAGGCGGAAAGCGCGCCAATCGCTGACCGCGAAGGTGGTTCGGATGTAGTCGGGAACGCGGAACCGCGGCATCGGCTGGCGAGAGTGTAGCCCTCGGGTTTGCTACGGTGACGGGGCAGCGCTCATCCCTGGGAGGCCATACCGCGTGAACGAGGTGCTCTGGACCGACGTCGCTCCGCGTGACGGCCTCCAGAACATCGCCGACACGCTGAGCACCGAAGCGAAGATCCGGCTGGTTCGCGGGCTGCTCGACGCGGGTGTGCCGCGTGTCGAGGCGACGTCGTTCGTTTCGCCGAGCTGGGTCCCGCAACTGGCGGATGCACCCGCGGTGATCGCCGGACTGCAGGGTGAGCTCGCGCGGCTGCGCGTGCTCATCCCCAACCTCCGCGGTCTCGAGCTTGCGCTGGCGCACGGGGTGCGAAATGTGCTCGTCACCATCGCCGCGACCGACTCGTTCAATCGGCGCAACGTCAATCGCAGTGTGAACGAGTCGCTCGACGAGATCTCGCACATCGTCGAGCTCGCCGGCGAGCGCGCCTGCATCGTCGACGTTGCCGTTTCGGTGAGCTTCGGCTGTCCATTCGAGGGAAGGGTCGCGCCGGCGCGGGTCGTCGAGCTGTGCGCGGATCTGATTGCGCGCGGTGCCGCGGAGGTGGGTGTCGCCGATACGATCGGCGTGGCAACCCCTGTCGATGTCACCGCGATGTGCGCGCTCGCAGCCGCGTCCGTACCGATCGAGCGGCTGTCGCTACACGTGCACGACACGCGCGGGCTCGGCGTTGCCAACGTGATCGCCGCATTCGAGTCCGGGTTACGCCGTTTCGACGGCTCGGTTGGTGGTGTCGGTGGTTGCCCCTTCGCGCCGCGCTCCACCGGCAACGTCTGCACCGAGGACGCGCTGCAGGCGCTGCATGCACTCGGAGCCGTGACCGGCATCGACCTCGCCGCGATGTGCGCGGTCGCGGAGATGCTCGCGTCCGATCTCCGCCGCGACCTTCCGGGCAAGCTCTACCGCGCGGGAATCTGGAGTGGCGAGCCCCAGGAAACGGTCGCGGAGACGAGCGTTGGCTGAGGCTGTCCCCGAACGCCTGCAACGAGCGCGTGCCGGTGGCCCGCAACGGCATCGAGACAAACTGGCGACCCAGCACAAGTTGATGCCCCGCGAACGGATCGCGCGCGTGTTCGACCCGGGTGCAGAGTTCATCGAGGATGGGCTCCTCGCGGGCACGGAGAATCCGGAGCTGGCGGCTGAGGGGGTCGTCACCGGTATCGGCATGATGCACGGCAGGGCGTGTGCGGTGATGGCCAACGACCCGACGGTCAAAGCCGGATCGTGGGGTCCGCGCACCGTCGAGAAGATCATCCGCATCCAGGAGACCGCAGAGCGACTGCAGATTCCACTCGTGTACCTCGTCGACTCAGCGGGGGCGCGCATCACCGAACAGGTGGCGATGTTCCCGGGACGACGCCATGCAGGCCGCATCTTCCATATGCAGGTTCGACTTTCCGGTCAGGTCCCGCAGGTCTGCGTGCTCTTCGGGCCGAGTGCCGCGGGCGGCGCCTACATCCCGGCGTTCTGCGACATCGTGATCATGGTGGAGGGCAATGCCTCGATGTACCTTGGCTCGCCGCGCATGGCCGAGGTGGTGGTCGGCGAGAAGGTGACGCTCGAGGAGATGGGTGGCGCGCGCATGCACTGCACGGTGAGCGGCTGCGGCGACGTGCTGGTCGCCGACGAGGACGCGGCCATCGTGGCGGCGCGGCGCTACCTCGAGTATCTGCCTCAGTCCTGGCAGGATGCACCACCGGTCGCGCCATCCCTGGACGTTGCGCCCGGAAGCGAGGACATCAGCACCGTGATTCCCGCCGAGGCGTCGAAAGGCTACGACGTCATGGCGTTCATCGACGGGATCATCGACGAGGGGTCGTTCTTCGAGATCAAGCGCCTGTTTGCGCGCGAGATCGTCTGCGGCTTCGCCCGAATCGACGGTCACTCGGTGGGGATTCTCGCCTCTCAGCCTCGCTTCAAGGGCGGCGTGCTCTTCGTGGATTCCGCGGACAAGGCGACGCGCTTCATCACGTGCTGCGACGCGTTCAACGTCCCGCTCTTGTTTCTCGCCGATGTCCCCGGGTTCATGATCGGAACCGCCGTCGAGCGCCAGGGGATCATCCGGCATGGCGCCAAGATGATCGCCGCGCTTGCGCAGGCGCAGGTGCCGCGCGTCTCGGTGATCCTGCGCAAGGCATACGGCGCCGGGCTGTACGCGATGAGCGGACCGGCGTTCGAACCCGACTGCACCCTCGCCCTGCCCACTGCCCAGATCGCGGTGATGGGGCCGGAGGCAGCGATCAACGCCGTCTACTACAACAAGATCCAGGACACGCCGGAAGACGAGCGGGTCGCCTTCGTCACACGACTCGAGGACGAGTACCGCGATGACATCGACATCTTCCGGCTCGCGTCGGAGCTCGTCGTCGACGCCGTGGTCCCGCCGGCCGAACTGCGCGCCGAGTTGGTCCGCCGCTTCGCCGCGTACCGGTCGAGACGCCGGGCGGACGTCTCGCGGCACCATCCTGTTCCGCCTGTCTGAGCAGGATGGCGGCACATGGTCTGTACGGCTGGCTGCAGAGCATTGGCTATCTCGCCGTAGCGCTTTTCGTGGGTGTCGAGAGCCTGGGCGTCCCGCTCCCCGGGGAGACGATGCTGATCACCGCAGCGGTGTTCGCCGCTACGTTCCATTCGTTGTCGATCGTCGGGATCATCGCCGCGGCGATCATCGGGGCGGTGGTCGGGGACAACATCGGTTTCGGCATCGGCTGGTACGGCGGCTATCCGCTGCTGCGCCGCTTCGGCAGGTACATCCGTCTCGACGAGGCCAAGCTCAAGGTGGGGCGGTACATCTTCATGCGCCACGGCGCCAAGGTTGTCTTCTTCGGGCGGTTCGTCTCCGTGCTGCGCACCTATGCAGCCTTTCTCGCCGGCACCAACCGGATGCACTGGACGCGTTTTCTCGTCGCCAATGCCTTGGGCGGAATCGTGTGGGCGACGCTCTACGGCGTGGGCGCGTACCTGGCAAGTGGGCTCATCGCGACGCTCAGCACGCCGGTCGCGATCGGGCTCGGAGCTCTCGCCGTCGTCGTGATCGTGGCCGGCGCAGTCTTCGTGCGGATGAACATCAGGCGTCTCGAGGCGGTCGCCGAGGCATCTCTGCCCGGTCCCCTCGAGGGTTTCACGAAGTAGCGGCGGCCGGTCCGGTCAGAAGGCGGGGTTGGCCACCGATCCGCCCGTCGATCCCGGCGAGCTCGGCGCCGGCGCCGAGATCAACTCGGCGCGCCAGACCAGGCGGTTGTAGTCCTGCCACCAGGGATCGCAGGTGATCAGGGTGAGCTCGTGTCCGGACGTGGGGCTGAGCTGCGTCACCCGGCTGGGGGCGATATCCCAGCGGTTGGTGACCCTGTAGACGAAGGTCTGACAGGTGCGATTCTGGATCGAGATGGTGTCGCCGACCTTGAGCTGGTCGATGTGCTGGAAGTCCGGCTCCCGATGGAAGGCGATGATCACGTTCCCCTGCTGGCCGGGACTGGGCGTTCCCGAGTAGTGCACCATCGACCGCGAGTCCAGGAGCGCCCACGTGCCGTTGCCGGCGACCGCCGCGTAGTGGTATTGGGCGGGGGCCTCGAAGCTCACGAGCGCGAAGTCCGTCGGCGAACTCGTCCCGCACGCGGGCGACGCTGAGGCGACCGGTGCGGGGGCGGGGGCGGCCGGATGTGCGGGGCTCACCTTCCAGTGCTTGAGCGCGGTCGAGTCAGCGGCTCCGCGCTGCAGGACGCCGATGACCGGGCCGGCGATCAACGCGCCACCGGCGAGGATGGATGCGACGCCAACCGCGAGCAGCACCATCCAAAGACGGATCCGCCTGCGCGCGCGCTTGAGCGACGGATGCGCCGTATCCGCGGTGAGATCAGAAGCCATCACTCACAGAATAGCCAGCATCCCGTGCTCGCGCGGTCACGCCCGAGCCACGGGACATCGCCCCCCGGTGTTGACTATCGGTTGCGCGGATTCCGAGGGCGCTTGCGCCCGTAGGCGACTCCCTCGGCGACCGGGTCGAAGGCCACCCCCGGCCCGGAAGCCGGGGTGATGCCTTCTCCGCCCTGGACGAACACCTTCTTTGAGCCGACGTCGATGATGTAGGCGAGCGAACTCCCCCCCGATTGGTCGGGGATCATCGACACCTCGTGCACGGTGCCCGTACGCCGGCTGCCGCCGTAGGGGAAACTGACCCTCGTCCCCACCGCAATGGGGCCGCTGTCACTCACCGAGGCGCGGCGCGGAAGCAGTCGCTGCAGTAAACGGGCTTGTCGCCGCGAGGCTGGAAGGGGACACGCGCCACGCCGCCACACCCAGCACAGGGGACCTCGTACATCTGGCGAGGGCCGTTGCTGCGGTATCCACCACCGCCGCCGCCGCCACTACCGCCGAAGCCGCCGCCGCCACCACCGCCGCCGCTCTGGCGACGAGCCGCTC
>JBAPWO010000043.1:0-2342 GCA_049283735.1 Candidatus Dormiibacterota bacterium | reverse complement strand
TTTTTCTCAATGATGACATCGAGCAGGGCATTGGCTTCGGTGAAGATCTGACGTGCCTGCGCACCTTGTCGCTTGCCTTCGAAAATGCTGGGATAGACGCCCTTGAGCTCCCAGGTGTGGAAGAACGGCGTCCAGTCGATGAACTCGCGCAGCGTCGCCAGCGGAAAATTGTCAAGCACACGCACACCGGTAAACGAGGGCTGGGGCAAGTCCTCAGGACGCCATTTAATCGGCGTCCGCCTCGTACGAGCGACCTCAAGTGAGACGACCGTCAGGCGCGGCGCGGAGTGCGCTTTGCGGAGCGCCTCATAGTCGGCTCGATGCCGCGCCACAAACGCCGACTTGCCATCGTCGCTCAGAAGGCTAGTGGTCACGGGCACTGCCCGGCTGGCATCCAGCACGTGCACCACTGGCTCGCTGTAATGCGGTGCAATCTTGACCGCCGTATGCGCCCGGCTCGTGGTTGCCCCGCCGATGAGCAACGGCAACTTAAAACTCTGGCGCTCCATCTCACGGGCCACGTGCACCATCTCGTCGAGAGACGGAGTGATCAGCCCACTGAGCCCGATCATGTCCGCCTTCTCTGCCTTGGCGCGTTCGAGGATCTTTTCGCAGGGAACCATTACCCCCATGTCGATCACCTCGTAGTTATTGCAGGCGAGGACGACACCGACGATGTTTTTGCCAATGTCGTGAACGTCACCTTTGACCGTCGCGAGTAAGATTTTTCCTTGCGCCTTGACCACTTGGCCAGACGCAGCCATGGCAACTTTCTCGGCCTCCATGAATGGAGTCAGGTGTGCCACAGCTTTCTTCATCACGCGAGCAGACTTGACTACTTGGGGCAAAAACATTTTGCCGGCTCCAAAAAGATCGCCGACCACACTCATGCCAGCCATCAGCGGGCCTTCGATAACCAATAGGGGACGGCCCAGTTTGACGCGAGCTTCTTCGGCATCGATTTCGATGTACGTGTCGATTCCTTTGACCAGCGCGTGAGAAAGCCGCTCCTCGACCGTGCCACTGCGCCATTCCTCGGCCTTCTTTTCATTTACTGCCTTGCTGACGCCCTTCAGCGTTTCGCCGTAATCCACCAACCGCTCGGTCGCCTCAGGACGGCGGTTTAACAGCACGTCCTCAACCAGCACTTTCAGTTCAGGCTCGATCTCGTCGTACACCTCGAGCATGCCGGCATTCACGATGCCCATATCCATGCCAGCGCTTATGGCGTGATAAAGAAATGCGGAGTGCATGGCCTCGCGAACCTTATTATTGCCTCGGAAGCTAAACGAGATGTTGGAGACGCCGCCGCTGACCTTCGCGTGCGGCAGGTTTGCTTTGATCCAGCGGGTGGCGTTGATGAAGTCCACCGCGTAATTGTTGTGCTCCTCCATGCCGGTGGCAACGGTGAGGATATTGGGATCGAAGATGATGTCCTCGGGCGGAAACCCAACCTCGTTGACCAATATCCGGTAGGCGCGCTCGCAGACGCGGATTTTGTCCTCGTAAGTCGCGGCCTGACCCTGTTCGTCGAAAGCCATCACCACGACTGCCGCGCCGTATTTGAGGACGGTGGCGGCGTTCTTGCGAAACTTGTCTTCGCCTTCTTTCAGCGAAATCGAATTGACGATGCCCTTGCCCTGCAGGCACTTCAGCCCGGCCTCGATGACCTCCCATTTCGAGGAGTCCACCATAAAGGGCACTTTGGCAACTTCGGGCTCACTCGCCAACAACTGCAGGAAGCGTGTCATTGCCGTAACGCCATCGATCATGCCCTCGTCCATGCAGATGTCGAGGACATTCGCTCCGTTCTCGACTTGCTGTCGAGCCACGCTTACCGCTTCTTCATATTTGCCTTGTTTGATCAGCTTCGCAAACTTCGGCGAACCGGCTACATTGGTTCGCTCGCCGATCATGATGAATACGCCGGCTTGTTGGGTGAATGGCTGCGATCCCGAGAGACGGAGTGGCTTCGTCTTCAAGGGCTGGGCCGCGTCATCAGACACACTCACGCTCGACTCTCAATCTGCTGGACGAAGGATTCCTCAGTAACCGACGTTCCAAACTTTCGCGGAGGCTGGCCTTCAAGCGCTTTGGCGATAGCCGCGATGTGCTCAGGCGTGTTGCCGCAACAGCCGCCGGCAAGATTGATCAGCCCTGCCCGTGCAAAGTCGCCCAGATAACGCGCCATGTCCTGGGGCCCCAGATCGAACCCTGTTTTCGAGAGAGGATTCGGCAGACCGGCATTCGGATAGCACGAAATCGCCACGTCCGCCTTCTCCGACAACTCTTCCAGGAACGGATACATCAGATCAGGACCGAGAGAGCAGTTGAGCCCCACC
>JBAPWO010000042.1:0-10558 GCA_049283735.1 Candidatus Dormiibacterota bacterium | reverse complement strand
GCCTCTACGAGGTCGGTGATCCGATCGAGGGCGATAGCAGCCCGCCATACGGCGATTACCCCTACGCCCTCGGCGGCTTCACCTACCACCTCCAGGATCTGGTGACCCCCGTCTACTTCGGAGCTCCGACGAGCACGAGCGTCAACGGCTGGCAGTCGTTCCAGGGTCAGAAGTTCAGCATCGTCTGCCAGAACGGCGGGTAGGGCTTTCGACCGCAGGGATCCGGCACGCGGTGCCGCCGGATCCCTGCAGAACGCCTAAGCGGCGGCGAGCTCGTCCGGGATCGCGGTCACTACGTAGCTCGCTCCCGCGCGCAGCACGCGGATCACGAGGAACCGCTCGATCGGGCCGTCGACCATGAGGCGCTGGACGTCGCGCGGGCTCTCGACCGGTCTGCCGTCGACCTCGATGATGATGTCGCCGGGACGGAGCCCCGCCGATTCGGCGGGGCTGCCCTTGATGACCTCGACCACCCCGAGCCCCTTGCTCCGGCCGATCTTTGCCGCCCATCGCGGTGGGATCGGACGTGAGCCACCAGCGACGCCGAGGTGCGCTCGCCGCACCCGTCCGTCGCGGACCAGGGCGCCGATGATGCGCTCGGTGGTCGCGTTCACCGGAACCGCGAGCCCGAGGCCGACGCCGGCGAGGGCGGTGTTGATCCCGACGACTCGACCGGACGAGTCCGCCAGCGCGCCGCCCGAGTTGCCGGGATTGAGCGCGGCGTCGGTCTGAATCACGTCGTCGATCACCCGGACCTGGGCGCCGGCACGGGTCGGCAGTGAGCGCCCGAGGGCGCTGACGACACCCGCGGTGACGCTGCCCGCCAAACCCATGGGATTGCCGATGGCGACCACCAGCTGGCCGACCCGAAGCGCCGAGGCGTCGCCGAGCCGCGCCGGATGCAGATCGCCATGCTCGGCGATCAGCACCGCGAGGTCGGAGAGCGGGTCGCGACCCTGGACGCGGAAGCGGAGCTGGCGGCCGTCGGCGAGGTCAAGCCGGCCACCGTCGCCGCCGGCGACCACGTGCGCCGAGGTGACCAGGTAGCCGTCGGAGCTGAGCGCGACCGCCGAGCCACTGCCGAGCGGGGCGCCGCGCCCCTGGCTCGAGGTGACCTGCACCGCCGCCACCGACGGTGCCAGCTCCGCGGCTACCTGGGTGAGCGTGCGCGAGTATGCGTCGAGCAACTCGCCGTCATCGCTCGGGTCAGGCGACATTGGGACCTTCGGCCCGCGCCTTCTGGACGGCAGTCAGCGCACCGCGCAGGCTCTCGATCCAGTCGGACTGATGCTGACCGACGAGCCGGACGCACCACGCGAGTGCCTCGCTGCGGCTGCGGGCGACGCCTGCCTCGATCAGCGTGTCGAGCACGCGGCGGTCCTGGATCCGCAGCCGGGTCATCACCGGAACGCCGAGGGTGGTGAAGAGCTCCTCGACGCCACCGCAGCGCGCTCCCCAGGAGACCTTGCGGCCGAAGAGCCGCTCGGCATCGCGCGCGACCTTGATGCGCGCGTTGCGGGTGTCAGCACGGAACCGGGAGATCCGGGCGCTGCGGGCGGCCGCACGGGTCCCCTCGGCGGCGTCGGCGGCAAGCTCGGGCTCGTCGATCTCGCCGACGATGAGGATCTCGTCGGGATCCGAGCTGATGGTGGGGCCAGACTTGTAGAGCCCCTCGGGCAGGCGGCCGGCGAACCAGCCGGAGACTTCCTCGTCGGTGAGCGGGTCGGGAGAGCTGTGGCCTTTCATGGATTACATGATTACACAGCAGCTAACCTCGTGCACCGGCTGAGTGGCACCGGCTGCGACGATAGCCCGGCGGCGTGGTGTTGGCCGCCGCCGGGCCAGGAGTACGCGGTTTAGGCGGCGGTGAACTGCACCGCCGGCATGTCCCAGGGCGCGGTGTTGTACGGCGAGTACACACCCCAGCACGCGGGGGTGCCTGGCGCTCTACAGGACGACCGCAACGATACACCTGACCCACCGGAAAGCTGACGAAGCTCCGATGGGAAGCCTAAAGTGAGCGTTTGCGTCAAACCACAGGAAGGGGGCCCATCATGAAGAGGATTTTTTTCATCCTCGTCGGCGTCATCATCGGCGCGGTGGCCACGGCTACCGTGATCTCCGTCCGGGCAGGTAACGGCAGTGACCCCGTCACCATTGCCGCCGGAAACGCCCACGCAACCAACAATGTCACGGCCTGCTCGGCCATCGGCGGCGGCGGCGGTTCATGCACCATCAAGGTGAGCGGCGACTACTTCAGCTATGGCGTGCTCGGCAACGGCAAGTACGCGGGCACGCTGACCATCGACTGGTCGACCTACGCACTAAATTCCCAGAACAACGAGATGTGCGCCAGCATCAGCGGCCCGCTGACGTACACCACGGGATCGAGCGTGCTCAAGGTCATGGAGACCGGCGGGGCATCGGTGAGCGGAAACTTTCCGAACAGCACCATCTGCGAGACAAGCAACACACCGCCCGCCAGCCCATTCGACCGCGACTACAACTTCAACGGACAGGTCGTCTCGGGCAACGGCAAGTTCAAGAAGGTCATCGCTTCCAGTAGCAACGTGTTCGAGAACGGCCAACAGTTCGCTCAGATGAACGGCTCTGTGGCGAATGGCAACTACCTCGACAGCCCCAATCTCAACCCGTCGCTCAACTTCAGCTAGCCGACCGAAGGGATGGAGGGCGCGTGAGCCCTCCCGACCCGGCCTGACGCACCGTGCGAGGGCAGGTTGAGTTAGTCGCCGGTAAGCTCAGGAGGCTGGGCCGAGCGCTTCCTCAGCGTGGCCTTCTTGAAAACCTCCAGGGCGTCGAAGATCGGCGAGATTGGCGGAATGCTCCGCCGACCGCTCGTGCGCCAAAGCCCGGAGAGTCGCGAGCTGGCCATCCGTCGGCGCCGACTCGGGTCGGACCTCCAGGACTCGTTGGTATGCGTCCGGCAGCGACCACCCCAGCGTGACCAACGCCGCGCACACCACCGTCGGCGTGCGCTCCACGCCGGCCTGGCAATGGACCAGCACCTCACGCCCCTGACTGACGAAACCCGACACCGCGGCAGCGAGATCACGAAGTTGGTCCAAAGTCGGTGTACCGTGGTCCATCAAGGGAAAATGACGGACCACGACCTGCGCGGGCCACTGGACGACGTCCGCTCCTTCCTCGCGCAAATCGACAACGGAGTCGACTCCGTCCCGCGCGAGACGGGCGGCCTGACTGGCGCCGGGCGCAGATCCCATCCACAATCCGGGGATCACGCGGACGGCATCGGGGCGGCGGCGGAGCATCTCCCCTACAATGCCCGAACGCCCGCCGCGTCGGGCGGCATCGGGCGAGGTCCGGTACGGTATGGGCGGGGAGATTCGAGCAAGGGCATGCAGCCAGAACAGCTTCGCAAGCTCACCCGCAAGTGGGCAGTGCCGATCATCGTGGTCACGATCCTCGGGGCAGTCGCCTCGTATCTGATCAGCAAGCGCCTGACACCGATTTACGCCGCAACAGGGACCGTGCAGGTCATCGCCGGTCCCGGCGAAGCGGTTGGCGCTGGGACGGCCAACGCGGGCGAGGCGACCGCCACCGCAGCGACGCTGCTGACCCAGCCGGCACTGCTCGACCAGGTCATCGCGACGCTGCACCTGAACACGACGCTCGACAAGTTGCAAAAGGAGGTCTCAGCGGTGGCCGGGACCAACACCGAACTCGTCGCCGTCACCGTGAATGACCCGTCCCCGATTCGCGCCGCGCAAATCGCCAACGCGCTTATGAACGCGTACGCCGCCGAAGTGGCCAAGTCGAACGCCCTGCGCATCGCCCAGGAAAGCGCAGGCATCCAGGATCAGATCAGCGCCAACAACGCAACACTTGCGACGGAAGAGCAGCAGCTCCTCGCAGAGGAAAGGGCGGGCCAGGACACAACTGCCATCCGGCAAGCGATCGCAGCAACTACGGCGGAAGGAACACAACTCAGCACGGCACTCGGTAGCTACTACGCAACGCAGGCACAGACACTGGGCGCCGTGTCGGTGGCGCAATCGGCGCCGATCCCCGACAAGCCCTCGTCGCCGAACACACTCCTCAACACCGTGGCCGGAGGGCTGGCGGCGCTCATCATCGCGGTCGGCTTCGCGTATCTCCGGGAATTCCTCGACCAGGGCTTGAAGAGTGCGGAGGACGTTCGCGACCGCCTCGGCATCCCCTGCCTCGGCGTCATACCGAAGTTCCGCCACCTCCCCGTTCGGGGTGAGTCTTTTGTCCCGAATCACCGCCATGACGAGGCCGTCCGCGAAGCCTACCGCCGCCTGCGCATCAATCTGCTCTTCGCAACACCGGACGAAGAGTTGAAGACGGTTGTGATCACGTCGGTACGCGCCGGCGAGGGGAAGACATGCACGGCCGCCAATCTCGCGGTCGCGCTCGCCGGCTCCGATCGCCGCGTCCTGCTGATCGATGCCGACCTACGTAAACCCGATCAGCATCGATTGTTCGAAACACCCCTCGAGGGCGGTCTGAGCGACCTGATTCTGCAGAGGCCGACTCAGGCGTCAGTGCCGCTGAACGGCCTGCGACCGACCCAATTCGCCAACCTCTCACTGCTCACCAGCGGGACGATTCCCGCCAATCCCGCGGAGTTGCTCGCGTCGAAGCGAGGCATGGCCGTCCTCAACGCGATCGGGCCGGAGCAGGACCTGATCGTCATCGACACCGCGCCGGCCGGCGTCGTGACTGATCCTTTGAGCGTCGCTGCCGAAGCGTCGGCAACGATTCTTGTCGTCGAGGCTGGGAAGACCAAGGCATCGCAGGCGGCGGGCACCATCGACTCGCTGCGAGAGGTCGGCGCGAATGTGATCGGTGTGGTCCTCAACAAGGCATCGCGCCGCATGAGTACCGGTTACTACTACCAGTACGGCCATTCGCGATATGGCCAGGACACCTCGCAGAACACCGCGGCATCGGCGGACGATCTCCTCCCGCCTCAGACGGAGCGGGCCTCATCGAACGGCCATGCACCAACGCCCGAGGCGAGCCGGGCGCCGGGCAGCGCGACTCCCTTCCGGTAGCCATCAGCGCAGCGCGGCTGCGCGGGCCTCACCGAGGGCTGGATTGCACAGGTCCGCCGGGCTGGGATTTGGAGAAACGCCTCATTTCGGCGCTCGCTCCGATCGGCTACACTGCTGCGCTAGGCGCGGAAGGCGGAGGAAGGGATATTGGCGGAGCCAGTGACCACAAACCCACAAATCGCTGTGGGCGATCACCTTCGCGATGTGAACGGGCGCGAGCCGTTCACAGAGCTCGAGGGCGTCAGGCAACCGCACGCTCCACGGGACGCTGACGCACACAAGCATCCGCTGGAGGGGCCGTCGAGCCTCCACAACACTCGATCAGCTGCGGCTAAACTCGCCGCGTTGCCGTCAGTCTCACTGAGGCGGTGGATAGCGGCGTTGGTCGGGCTGGACTTGCTGATGGCGCTGATAGCTTCTGGTGTCGGGTTCCTAGTGCGCTTCGGATCAGGCGAGATCTCGCAATCGCTCCAGGGAGTGCCCTACTGGCTGATCGCCGCTTTCTTGGTACCGATATGGGCCGGCGTGTTGGCTGCCGGGGGTGCGTATGACCGCCGGTTCCTCGGTGTGGGCGCGGAGGAATACCGTAAGGTCGTCAACGCCGGAGTATGGCTCTTGGCAGTGCTGGTAGTTGCGGTCTTCGTCCTGCACGGGAGCCTCTCTCGAGCGTACGTCGCCATCACGTTCCCGCTGCTGGTCGCGCTGACCTTGTCGGAGCGCTATGCCGTCCGCCAGGCGCTACACCGCCACGTCAAGAGGGGCCACGCGATCTATCGCACAGTTATCGTGGGGTCCCCCGCCTCCGCCGGCGCGCTGCGCAAGCACATGGACCGCGCGCCCTGGGCAGGCTTCAAGGTAGTGGGCGTGCACGACCCCGATGCGGAGCGCATCAACGTCGACGAGTTGGTTGAGGCGGTTCGTCAAGCCAATGGCAACACCATCGCCATCGCCGCGACATGGGAGGGCGGATCGGCCGGCGACGCACTGCGTGCGCTCTCATGGCGGCTGGAGGGCACGGGGATCCAGCTTGTGGTGGTGCCGGCAGTCACCGACATCGCCGGTCCGCGCATCGTGGTGCGGCCTGTGCAGGGCCTACCGCTGCTAATGGTCGAGGACCCGCAGATGAACGGAGGTCGCAGGCTCCTCAAGCAGATACTCGATCGCACGCTTGCGCTTACTGGGTTAGTTATTCTGAGCCCACTCCTCGCGGTTCTCGCCCTGATCATCAAGCTGACCGGCCGCGGGCCGGTGCTCTACAAGCAGGAGCGTGTTGGGGTGCACGGCATCGGGTTCCGCATCTGGAAATTCCGCACCATGCGGGTGGGCGCGGACCAGGAGATCACCCGTCTGGCTGACCTCAACCACTCCGACGGGTTGCTCTTCAAGATCCGCAAGGATCCGCGCGTCACACCGTCAGGGCGCTGGATCCGACGGCATTCGCTGGACGAACTGCCCCAGTTATGGAACGTGCTGCGCGGCGAGATGTCGCTGGTGGGCCCACGGCCGCCTCTCCCTTGCGAGGTGCAGCAGTACGGCGACGACGTTCGAAGACGCCTGCTGGTCAAGCCCGGGATGACTGGGCTCTGGCAGATCAGCGGTCGCGCGGAACTCCCGTGGGAGGAATCGGTGCGGCTCGACCTGTACTATGTCGAAAACTGGTCGGTGATGATGGACCTGATGGTGTTGTGGAAGACGCTTGCGGTCGTGGTGCACGGTCGCGGGGCGTACTGACGGTTGCACGCTGAAGACAAGAACCGCGTCGATTTGCGTGATCCACATGCGTCTCAGGGAGGTGCGGCCCCGTCAGCACGCAGAGGACCTCTCGGTGCACCGCTTCAGAGGCAGTTGCGGCGACGATGCCCCGATAACGCGGCATGTGCGCCGGCGTGCCACCCCGCCATCCATCTTCTCCTCTCCCCTAAATACGCGAGCTATTGTCGTGCGCGGCACTAGCTCCGAACTGGGCAACGTGTGCCACCCGAACCGGCCAAAGCAGAGGTAGCCGCGAGGTACGATTACACCGTCATGAGCGCGTCCATGTATCGCTTGATCTTGGCTATGTCATTTAGGAAAGGAGATGTGGTGGTGGAGATTGGCTCCGAGCGCGGTGACGGGTCCACCGCGTTCTTGAGGGAGTTCTGCGATCGCATTGGGATGCCGTTCTTCTCAGTAGATGTTTCCAGCCCTCAGGCCGAATACCTTATGACTGGCGAAAGCTTCTTGGCCGATATATTCCCGTCGATCGGTGGAAATATCAGGTTTGCATATCTCGACAACTATGATTGGGACTGGGGCATAGCCGAGGGCGACTATCGTTCGGAGTATGCCGCCATATCTGATGAGTATCGGCTCCGTGGCGTCGAGATAAACAACGCCGAATCGCAAGCCGTCCACCTCGCAGTCGATCCTGATCAATAACTTCACGGCGGACGGATGCGGTGTTCTGTTCGATGATACTTGGGCGCTACCGGACGGCGCATACAGTGGCAAGGGTGGTAGTGCTGTGCCTTGGCTGCTCGCCAACGGCTGGTCATTAGTCGAGCGGCGGCCGTCGTCGGTGCATGACATGCGCGGTTACGTCTTCCTGCGCAAAGGAAGATACCGGCGCCGAATAGTTCGGCCATTGCTCAGGGCGGCCAGATACGACGTGCGCTATCTTCTCAGTCGCGGGGTTCGACGGACGTTCCGTGCAGCGTTTGCGCATCGACGGCGTCGCCGAGTAGCCGACTCATTCACAATTCGAGATTGAGGCGTCATTAATCGTGCGCGATTTCGCACTCGGGCAACGACAATAGTCAACTAGCAGGGTGTAGGTTTTCGAGCCCTGAGACACCCCTCGGACAGGGTGACTCAGGTACGCGAGTCTTGGGGAAGCTCACTCGCCTTGCGGAGATTCAGAATGCGTGGCACCGCCACCCGCCAAGTGACGATGCTCTCGACGTTGGCATGTTTGAATGTGTTCATCGCGGGTGGGGTCACGGCCGACAACGGGGCTAATGGTCGCGCGACACGAGGGCGGCAGTGCATCACTCTCGCGTCAACGGCGTTTGCCGCTTCGGTCAAGCTCTCGCAGCCGCCGCGTCGCCGCTCCTCATTCGAATAGACGCGACGGGCGCTTGGCTGTCAAGGGCTGATTTCCAGCGTTAGTCTGGTTATCGCCATGATGACGCGACTCTAGGTTTGGGCCGCAATGGTAACGAATTGAACTTATCGCGTTGCCTGGCCGACCATGCGTAGTTTAGCGACGGACGCCTGACATCGTAGACCAGTCGACGGCGCCTATCTGCATCAGGATGACCTGATCATGTCCTCGTAGTAGCCAATTTGAGCCGCGATGACCCGCGACTGCTC
The DNA here is from genome assembly GCA_049283735.1 of Candidatus Dormiibacterota bacterium. Lineage (GTDB taxonomy): Bacteria > Chloroflexota > Dormibacteria > Aeolococcales > Aeolococcaceae > Palsa-851. Next base: position 2,147 of record JBAPWO010000042.1, on the reverse strand, counting down.
GAAAGTAGCCAAGAAAGCACGTCTAGCAGCTGACCGCATTGCCCAGAGGTCCAGGCGGCCAAGTGAGGCGATGGACTCCATCTGCTCAGCCAATGAATGGGGGTCTCCAGAGCGGAATACGCGCCCGAATGAACGCTGCACTACGGAGGCCATTGGACCGGAGTCGCTTACGATAACCGGGGTTCCCACCGCAAGTGCCTGCGCAATTATCATCGGCATGCCCTCAGGGCACATGCTGGGCACACACAGAACTGCGCCCCGCAACCGCTCAAGAACCTCTGCCGGGGCGAGTAGGCCCAGAAAATCCACGTTTCCCCGGCTCGCCACGGCTGATCGGACCTCCTTTTCCAGAACGCCGCCACCAGCAACTTCGAAGTCGGCTGGTGCCCGCAGTAGGCTTGCCGCTTCGAGAAAGATCCGTACTCCTTTTTCGACTCCTAGCCGTCCGGCGAACATGAATCTCAGCCGGCCTTCTAGCGGCGGCATGACGAACTCAGGCACGTCGGGTTGAGGGTTCGGCTTATACAGAACGCGTCCCTGAAACAGAGCCGAACGGCGCAACATCTTTTCCATACCAGGGGCAACCGTAAACACCGTGTCAATCTGGGAGAGCGCGGGCGTCTGCACCATCTGAGCTACCGCAAAGGCCGCTGATTGCGCGCGAGAACTTCGGTAACATCTATGGACAATGCCGGGTAAGAAAGAGCGCCGTTGTTGGCACAACGTGCACGGACGACCTCGACGAAAGAGGATTCCGCTTAGACAATCCAGTCTGTAATTATGCAACGTCCAGACGGTGCGTACCCCTCGGAGGTGAGCCCGGCGAAACACTTTGTAGCCGATGCTGGGCCAAGGGTTGTGAACGTGGAGGATGTCAAATGTGGAAAGCCATTCGCTGTCCAGCAGGTTGCCAGTTACCAGTCTGATCGCCTTCGTGTGCAGCGCAATCTCTGGAAGATCATCTGATGAAGGACCCAACAAGGCAACGTCTAGTCCAGCACCGCGCAATGCGGCCACCTCACTAATCACCGCGTCGTTTTCTCCACTGGGAGTGGCCTTCGAATAGAAGTTGTGCGCTACAAGAACTCTCATTCCCGCCTACCGTACCACCAGCGTGATGCGCCGAGGCAAAAGAAGTAAGGGACGGCGCCGAAGGGGCTTTCGAAGATGACCCCTAGCGACGCCACGATGGGCAAGGCAATCAGTACCGCTCCCGCCGCGACCTGTATCGAGTCGCCGTGGAGCAGTCGCCACCCGCGAACGAATCCGATGGCTGAGAGAAAGGTGATAAGGAGTAGGCCGACGATGCCGAGGCGAGCGTACACATCCAACCACCAATTATGCGGAGATCGGACGTCATCCTGGACGTTCAGTGCCACCGACGCGCCGGACTCTTCCATGATGTTTCTCCCGAAACCTAGCCCTAGCACCTGAGCGTTCTCGACCGCGACATATTCGTAGAGCGTCGGCCACGCTGAGATGCGCGCATTTTCTGTACCCGCCGCCTGCAGGGAGATGGAGTTGGATGCAGGAAGGCCCAAACTGCCTGCGAATCGCTGCAGAATCGGGATGGAAGGCGATGCCAGAATGAGAGCCAGTGCCGACGCAGCAAATAGCGTAACGACGACGACGCGGCGTCCATGATGCACCGATGCTGGCACCCGACTGAGGAGAACTGCAAACACTACGACCACTGCGGCCACGAAACCTGCGCGGCTCAGCAGCAGGGCGGCGGCAATGAGATTGAGCGCAACCACAACGAGGTATAAGGCTTTCCGACCTCGGAGGAATGCGCTCAGGTAGATCGCAGCCGCTACACCGCAGACAGCACTATCGAAGTCACCTCGAGGGGTCAGTATCCCCAAACCAGGTTGCAACTGGGGCAACCTCGTAGGGATACTTGGCACGATCAGTGCTATCCCGACCCAGATCAGATGAAAGTTGAGAACCCCGTATAGCCATGACTCTGCAACGCGACCGGCCGGCAGCCTGGGTGCGAGGAGAACGAGGGCCACCATGAGGTATGGGTAGCCGTCACGAACGCTGTCCGCGACGAGTAGTTCGTCAAACACGAAGTGACCGAGGGCAAGAATCAAGATGCAGGACGCAATGGCTCCAAGAAGCGGGTTCCTTGGAACGCTCTGTCT
>JBAPWO010000041.1:0-15232 GCA_049283735.1 Candidatus Dormiibacterota bacterium | reverse complement strand
CACGGTTGCTGGCCGCGTCGATCTCGAGCACGTCGACTGCGGCGCCGCTGAGGATCTCGACGCACGCCGGGCAGACGTTGTCGGGCTCTCCGTCGACCGGCGCGTCGCAGTTCACCGCGCGAGCGAGGATGCGCGCGGTCGATGTCTTGCCCGTGCCACGCACCCCGGTGAACAGGTACCCATGGGCGAGCTCGCCGGAACGAACCTCGTTGACCAGCGTGCGCGCGACGACCTCCTGCCCGACGAGGTCGGCAAAGCGTTGCGGTCGATAACGGCGGTAGAGGGCGAGGCTCACGAGTCCTCCACGATGGTCACCGGAGCGGGCGGCATTGTCACTGAGGCGGACCGCCGGTGAAGGCTGACCGTCCTGGAAAACGAGGGTAGTCGCGCACCCCACGTCGTCGGCACGCCACCGGCGCTCACCCGTACGACCGGCTCAGACCAGGTGTCCCCACGGCACCCCCGGGAGACCGCTTACCGCTGCTTCCTTCCGGACCTGACGGGGTTCACGGGCCCGAGCTGCGCGGGACCCAGTCGTCAACGCCGGCGCGTCCGGAGCAGACCCAATGACGCGCCCCCTCGGTGGGGAATTCAGCCCCGCTATAGCGGATTGCGGGTACAGGGCACCGCTAACGCCCCGCCTAGCGCGACCACGCTCATTGTACCGGCAGGGGGGACGCCGTCGGCTCATGGTCGCGCAGTTCCACGGACGCCGCGGCGCGTTCCGGCCAGCGCAGCGAGATGCGGGTCCCGGATCCCACTCGGGTGTCGACATCGATCGTGGCGCCGTGCGCCTCGGCCACCCTCTTGACGAGCGCGAGCCCCATGCCGGTGCCCCCGAAGCGGCGGGTGGCGGTGTTGTTCACCTGGAAGAAGCGCTCGAAGATACGGGGAACGTCATCGGCGGGAATGCCGATTCCTTCATCGATGACCTCGACGAGCACGGCATCCGGGTCAATGCGCGTGCCGCGCACCACCACGCTCCCGTGGCCGTCGCTGAATTTCACGGCGTTGTCGATGAGCGCGCGCAACACCTGCCCGAGGCGATCGGGATCTGCGAGCACGGTGATGCCGGGGTCCACCTCGACCTTGGCCGGTACAGGCAGTCCGCCCTTGTGCCGATCGCTGACCACGCCGATCGCGGATCGAACCGCATCCCCCAGGGGAACGTCGATCAGCCCCAGGACCACGGCCTCGCCTTCGCCGACCGAGAAATCGATGATGGTCTCGACGATGCCGTCGAGGTTGTTGGCGGCGACCTGGATGTCGCGGAGCGCGTCGAGCTTCGGTGAGTCCTCCCAGACCTCCCAGCACATCTCCATGAGGTCGCTCAATCCCATGATCGCGGTCAGCGGGGTGCGCAACTCGTGTTGAACGGTCGAGAGAAAATCCGTCTTCATGGTGTCGAGCTCACGGAGACGGCGAACCGTCTCCTTCTCCAACTCGAAGCGGCGCGCATTCTCCATCGCGATCGCCGCGTTGTTGGCAAGGATGGCTAGAACAGCCTCGACGTCCCCATCCAGGCTGGCCTGGTCGGAGGGGAACATGACCGCGAGCGCTCCCACCAGCTCATCCTCGTACGACATCGGAAGTACCAGCAACGATCCCCGGCCGCGCACCGCCCGTCTGACGCTGTGTCCGGCGATCACCTCCGGGTCGGCCTCCCACCCCGCGAACGCGTCGAGCCCGTGGCGGTGCGGGTCGACGACCCTGACGCTCAGGTGCTCGCCCTCGCGCAGCGCCATCAGCGCCGCCGCCCCGTGGCCGGCGATCGACGCCGCGGTGCGGACGACCTGGCGCTGCAGCTCCGGGACACCGCCTGCCGTACTGGTCAGGGCGCGGGCCACGGCGCCGACCCGATCCACCGCGCTTTCAGCGGGAATGTGGGCGTTCGGAACGGGACCGCCTTTCATGATTCGATCATACGGAGGGGTTCTCCGAGCTCCGCTGATGAATCAGTGACGACCGCCCCACAGACGGGCCGACAACTGCGGCTCCTCGCCACGAGCGATCCGCCGGATGTTCGGGGCGTGACGGACGATCACGAGCGTCGACGCCAGCGCGGTGAAGACGAACGGCACCGCGTCGCGGCGGCGGCGGCTGTCGAGGCCGGCACCCAGCGTGGCCGTCCCCGCGGCGGTCAGCGACCCGACCGACATGGTGCGGCTCAGGGCGAGCGCACCGATACCGCCGACGGTGGCCCAGGCCGCTGCCTCGGGCGACACCATGAGCAACCCGCCGAACGCCGTGGCAACCGCCTTGCCGCCGCGAAACCGAGCGAAGATCGGCCATGAATGACCGACGCACGAGGCAAGCCCGGCCGCGGCCTGCGCTGCGGGGTCGGCGCCAAGGCGTCGCGCCAGCCCCACTGCGGCCGCGCCCTTGGCGACGTCGAGCGCGAAGGTGATCGCCCCGGCCCTGGCGCCGACGGTGCGCAGCACGTTGGCCGTTCCCATGTTGCCGCTGCCGAAATCGCGAACGTCGAGGCCGCCCGCAGCTCTTCCGACGATCAGGCCGAACGGCACCGACCCGATCAGATACCCGGCGGCGCAGCCCGCCGCGGTCGCCGCGTTGCCAGCCATGCGGCGTCGAGTCTAGCCCCGGACCACGTCGGGGGCGAGCATCGCGACCCCGGGTGAGGGCCGGAGCTCGAACGTCGACCCTCCGCCGCACGCGTCAGCCATCGCCTCTCGGCAGGCGCCGGCCGCGCGTCTCGTGACCAGCGCCACCACGGCGCCGCCGAAGCCCGCGCCGACCAGGCGGGCCCCGGCGCAGCCGGGCACGGCCTCAGCCGCGGCGACCACCGCATCGAGTGCCGGCGTGCTCACCTCGTGCAGGTCACGGAGCGATCGATGGCTCGCCGACATCAGACGTCCGAGCGCGTCGAGATCGGCCCGTCGCAGTGCCGCGGCCGCCTCGGTCGCGCGCAGGCTCTCCTCCATGACGTGCCGGAGCCGCCGTTTGACGACAGGATCGATGTCCGCCCTCTCGATGGCCGCTCCGCTCAACTCCTGACAGCTCGCCACGTGGAGCGCCCCGAGCCCGACCTCGGTCTCCTCGCGTCGCCGCCGGTACTCGGCGCCCCCCACATCGTGATGGGTCCCGGTGTCGCAGCCCACAAGGACTGCGTCGGCCCAGGGCCAGGGCACGGAGGTCGCGGCGCCGCTGGCGCAATCGAGGAGCAGCGCACCGCCGTCGGGTGCGTCGACGATCGCTCGCTGGTCGAGCGGGCCGCAGGGAATGTCGAGGACGTCGCGCTCGGCGGATAGCGCAACTGCGGCGAGATCCCGCGCCGTCATCGTCGTCGCCGTCATCCGCAGCACCGCGGTGGTGGCGGCGAGGATGAGCGCGGCCGACGAGGCCAGGCCCGCGCCGGCCGGAAGGGTGGCGGCGATGCCGACTTCGACCGCCGGAACGGAGAGCCCACGCCTGCGCAGCGCGACCACCGGGGCAAGCACCCGATCCCCGAAATCTCCCACCGGCTCGGCGGCTGAACGCGTGACGGTCACGCCGCCGCTGGTCACCAGGTACCGCGCCATCGCACTCGGGCGGACCGCGGCGGCAATCCCCAGATCGACCGCCAGGCAGAGCACCAGGCCGCCCGCATAGTCGACGTGCTCACCGACGAGCGTGGAGCGCCCCGGAGCCCAGGCAGTCGCCGCCACCGATCCGGCGCCCGCAGCGAGCTGCAGCGCCCGGGCGGCCGCGGTCAGCGCGTTGCGCTCAGCGATCGGCATACACGTGGTGAAAGGGATACCACTGCTCGGGATGGGCACGGATGGCAGGCTCGACGCGCGCCGCGATCCGTGCGATCACCGCCGCGTCGTCCCCGGACGTCTCGACCGGGGGGTGGATCTCGAGCACCCATCCCCGGCCTTCGCGCCGGCAGGTGACCGGAAGGATCGGCGCACCGGTGGATGCGGCCAGACGCGCCGGGACGGCGCTGCAGGCCACCGGTCCCCCGCAGAACGGCACCACCACGGTGGGACCCGCCTCCGGCACGTCGAGCATCAGCGCGACCGTCCTGCCCCGACGCAACGCGCGGAACAGCCCCCGGGCGGACTGCCGCACCGTGAAGATCTCGAGCCCCTTGCGCCGGCGCGAGAGAGCGACCATCTCGGTGATTCCGGGCGACACCACCGGTGCCATCACTGTGCTGAGGTGCAGGCCGAGACCGAGCGAGGCGCTTGCGGCCATGTCCCAGTTGCCGAAGTGCGGGAGCACGACCATGGATCCGCGCTCGCCGACGTTGAGATGCTCGGCGCCGATCACGCGAAACAACTTCAGCACCTGGGCCGACGCCAGCGGCTCTGCCCACATCGAGTCGACGATCATGCGCACGTACTCCTGGTACGAACGCCGCGCCAGTTTCGCGGCCGCCGCGTGGTCGAGGTGGGGCTGAAGGCGGTGGTGATTCGCCGCGGCGCGAACGCGCTCGTCGCGGCTCAGGCGCGCGTACCAGATCGATCCCAGCGCAGCCGCGGCGACGCCGCGAGCGGGGCCGAGCACGCGCACGACCCTGGTGATCACGCTCAGCGCAACGGCGGGCATATCCCGGCTCGCTCCCGACGGGCGCTCCAGGGCGCTCAGCGCAGTGTTCCGGCTCCCGCCGTCGCCACCGCGAGCAGCGGCTGGATCAGCACCACCAGGCCGACACCGGCGAGACAGGCCACGCCCGCGACGACCCGAGACACCACGGGCGTGGCTCCGAGCGTGAACGGGACCTCGTCGCCGGCATCGGCGTACAGCGATGCCACAACCCGCAGCGCGGCGATCATCGTCAGCAGGGTCGCGCCGACGGCGACGATCGCCAGCCAGCCGTAGTGGGTGTCGGCCGCGCTCGAGATGAGCAGCACGCGCGAGAGAAAACCGGCGAGCGGAGGGACCCCGGCGAGGGTTGTCAGCGCGACGGTGAGCAGCAGCGCCGCCGGTGCGGAGCGGTGGGCCAGCCCGCGAAGGTCGCCGATGGCATCGCCGATCCCGGCCACCTGGAGCATGGCGAGCACCCCGAACGCGGCCACGGTTGCGATCGCGGCGATGCCGAGACCGCCGAGGAACGCGGTCATCCCGTACGCGGGCAGACCGCGCGACCCGGTCGTGAACGCGAGCAGCCCGAGCAGCAGCATCGCCGCCTGGGCGCTGACCAGCTGCCCGATGAGGCGTGAGATCGTCGTCTCGCGCAGCGAGCTCAGTGACGCGTGGCCGAGCGCGAGCACCGTGGCGATGGGGACGAGCCATCTCCAGACCCCGACACCCGGACCCAAGCCCGAGACGGTCACCCGTGCCAGCGCCCCCGCACCGGCGATCATGCTCATGGCGAGGATGAACCCGGCCGTGCCCGCGGGAACGTTGCCGGCAACCCGCCCCACCCACTGCCGCAACGGGAAGACGCCGAACGTGGCGCAGAGACCCAGCACGACCAGCGCCACCCCGAGCGCGACCCCGCCGGGAGCCGCGCGAGCGGCGGCGGCGACCGCGGCGAGGTTGGTGCTCCGGGTGGTTCCGTAGAGGAGCACGAGCCCGTACAGCACGGCCGCGATGCCGACGCCTCCTTCGATGAGGTGCTCGAACGAGGACACGGCTCCACGCGGGTTGGTCTTGACGAGCGCGCCGAGCGCGACCAGGCAGACAAGCACCGCGGCGAGGGCGACGAAGAACGTGCTCATCTCACGCTCTGCGGCGATCGCCTCTGCTCCGGCTGTCGAGACGAGAATGAGCGCGTAGTAGGCGTTCGTCCGCGTCGGGATGGCGCGCACCGCTGCGTCGCTGATCAGGCAGGTGCAGAGCGCGGTCACGCACGCGAGGATCGCGATGAACAGCGCAAAGCTGTCGACCACGAAGCCGCCGTTCCACACCGTGATCGCGACCCCGGAGCGCACGTTGCGGAGGCCGATCAGCACCAATCCGCACGCCGCGAGCGACCCGGCGAGCCCGATGCACGCGATCCAGCGGTGGATATCGGGGCGGTGTCCGGGCCGCACCGCACCAACCAGCACGGAGAGCAGCGCGGTTCCGACCAGCATCGCCTCGGGGAGCAGCGCCAGCGACATCGCGTGCGCGAAATTCGCGGGCATCGCTAGCCTCCGGCGATCCGCGTCGTGATCTCGAGCACCCCGTTGGCGATCACCGGGACGACCGCCCCCGCGCGAACGCCGAACAGCACCACGGCGGCGACGAGCGGGATGAGCACGGTCAGATCCAGGAGGGTGACGTCACGCACCCGTGCGAACTGATCGCGGACCGGTCCGAAGAAGACGCGATTGGCGACCCACAGGAGTCCACCGGTGGTCACGATCACGCTCGCCATCACCAGCACCGTGGCAATCCGGTGCTCGGGGAACGAGCCCGCGAACACCATGAAGTCGCCGGTGAATCCGGCGAGCATCGGCACCCCGATCACGCTCGCCGCGGCGACGAGCCAGAAACCAGCGAGTCGCGGTGCCTGCGTGACCAGCCCGCCCATGGCGCGAATGCTCGTGGTCCGGGTGCGCTCCTCGATCGCGCCGCTGACCAGGGTGAGCATCGCTGATGCGAAAGCCTGGCCGGCGAGCAGCAGGACTGCCCCGACGAGCGCGACCGACGTCTGCGCGCCGATGGCGAGCAGCACGAGCGACATCTGCGCAACGTTCATGTACCCGATGAACCGGCGCAACTCGTCCTGTCGCAGGGCGCCGATGCAGCCCCAGAATGCACCCACGACAGCGAGCCCGGTGATTGCGAATGAGTAGTAGTGCGCCGAGGTCGGGAAGACGAAGAGGCTGATGCGCATCATCCCGTAGGCGCCGAGCAGCAACGTCGTCCCGGAAAGAATCGTCGCGACGCCGGCGCTCGCCTTGCTCTGCGCCTCGAGCATCCAGGTGTGCACGGGGAAGATGGCCATGGCGATCGCGAAGCCGGCGAAGCTCAACCAGAATCCGACCGTCTCGGCGGTAACCGGGAAGCTCGTCTGGGCGGCGCTCATGTCCGAGGACCCAGCACCCGCCTCCACGACGATGATGGCGACGGTCGCGATGATCAACCCGAGTGACACCGCGTGAAATCCCGCGAACCATGCGGCGGCCCGGCGCGCACCGTCGCCGCCCCAGATGCGGATGAGCAGGTACATCGGAACCAGCAGCAGCCCCCAGAAGGCCACGAACAGTACGAAGTCCGAGGAACACAGCACCCCGTTGACGGCGGTCTCCAGCAGCAGCACGAGGATCACGTACAGACGGACGCGTTCGTGGATCTTCCACGAGTGGAACATCGCGCAGGCGAACACGGTGGTCACCACCACGAGCAGCGGGAGGGTGATGCCGTCCGCGACGAGGTCGTAGTGCGCCTGGAAGAGGAAATTCCCGAACCAGGTGTGGTTCTCCTGGTAGGCCGACGCGAGGCCGCCACCTGTGCCCAGCGTGATCTGCCCCAGGATGGCGAAGAACGTGGTCACGAAGAAGCTCACCCCCGCGCCCGCGAGCGCGACCGTCCGCACCCGGGCGCGCTCGTCGTCATCGCGTTCAGGAAGGAAGAGGGCGATGAGCGCGAAGAACAGCGGCGACCAGACGATCGTCGAGAGGATGACGCTCATGCCAGGTGGACCCAGAGATGTCCGGTCGCGGCGAGCACAGACAGCACCGCGAGAATCGCGACCACCACCAAGCTGCCGGCGAGGTAGCGCGCGAATCGGGCGTTGCGGATTGCGCCGAGCAGCGTGGCGGCGTCATCGACACTCTCCCCCACCGAGGCAGCGACCGGCGCGGTCACCTGCACATCGAAGCTCGACACGCTCCCGGCGATCGCGAGCAGCGGCTCCGCAGCCAGTTCGGTGAGTCGCTCGACGTAATAGCCCTGCTCGGCCACGCGCAGGGCTGGCGCGGCTCTCGTCGCCAGCGCAGCAGCTCTCCGCGCCGGACCGAACCCGAGATACGCCGCGCCGAAACCGCCCGCCAGAGTGAGCAGCGCGATGAGTGCTCCCCACCCATCGAGGCCGATCGCCTGTGGATGGCTTCCGTAGAACACGAATCGCATGAAGGTGAGGCCGGCGATCCGCGCGCCGCCGAGGTGGAAGGGCTGGAGTCCCGGCAATCCGATGAGCACCGCCACCACCGCGGCGGCGATCGCGATCCAGACGGGACGGCGTAACGCGGTCTCGACCTCGGCAATCCGATCGTGCTGGAATCCTCGCCGGCGCGTCACCGCTCCGGAGCTCACGGTGAGCAGGAGACGACCCGCGAGCAGCGCCACGAGCGCCGCGGCGATGACGGTGACGACGGTCACGACCGCGCGCTCGCTCCCACTGAAGACTCCCCCTGCAGGGTCGATGCCGCTGAGCGCGGACGACAGCGCGTAATAAGCGCTCAGGCCGATGCCGCCGGCGAGCAGCGCCCAGACTGCGAGCGCGATGCTGGTGGTGCGCAACTTCGCCCACGCGCCGCCCATCTCACTGATGTCGTCGGTGCGGTAGACGCGCACCAGGTTGCCAACCGCCAGGACCAGGAGCGTCGAGGTGAACACGGAGATGAACGCGATGAACACGCCGGGGCTGTATCCGCCCATCCCCAGGGCGACGAGTCCGAGCCCCAGCTCCGAGGCGACGGCGCACACGGCGATTCTCGTGATGCTCCGCTGCGCGATCCCGGTGGCGGCGCTGAGCGCCGCGCTCACCCCCCCGACCAATGCCAGGACGGGAAGCGCTCGCGGAGCGTGCGCGACCACCGGGTAGATCCGCGCCACGAGGTAGATCCCGAGTGGGGCGACCGTGGCGGCCGCGAGCGCGAGCACCGGGATCGCGGACGATGCGGCGTCGGTGAGCCAGACGGTGAACGGAAACTGCACGCTGCGGACGGCCGCCGCGACCAGGAACACGATACCCATGACCAGGATCGCGCGCGGACCGGTGCTCGCCACTCCGTGGTGCAGCGTCGCGATCACTCCCTGCGAGATGACGTTGAATGAAAACGGATCCGCTATCGTCTGTCCGGGAGGCGCGGGCAGCAGCGACGAGAAGACACCGAACTTGATCCACGTGAAGACCACGCCGAGGGTGAGCGCGATGTCGCTCGCGGTGAGGATCACCACCGCGCGCATCGCGCGCATCGCCGCGTCTGCATATTGCCACGACAGCGAGAGCAGGACGTAGAGGCTCGCGGACGCCCCCACCCACAGGATCAGCGAGTCGAAGAGATTGGGGCTGAGCACGAAGCCAGTGGTGCAGAAGCCGAGTACCGATGACGCGCAGAAGAACCGCCGGAACCCTTGCGCGCCGCGCATCGCGTTGACGGCATACGCCTGGATGACCAACGTCGCGAAGGCGATCGCCGCCGCGAAGCTTGCCGAGAGCGCGTCGACGTGGACACCGACCTGCGCCTGGAACTGGGTCGCGAAGACCGCGCCCTCCGGTGGGTTCATCGCGAAGAATGTCAAGAGCGAGTCGAACGGCGCGGCCGGCGCGTGAGTCAGGCGGACGCCGAGCACGATCGCCGCGACGACGAACGACAGACCGCTGAACGCGACGCACAGTTGCGCGGCTCGCCGCTGGGTTTCCGCTCCAAGCGAGGCCAGCGCGCCGAGCAGCGGCAGGAAGGGGATCGCCCACGCCGCGTAGTAGATGGTCAACGCCGCTATACCTCGCGGTCGCCGAGCGCGTCGATGTCCGCGCGCCCGGTGCGGCGCCAGAGCAGCACGATCAAAGCGAAGCCAAGGCTGCAGATGCAGCTCGCCACAACGATGGCGAGGGCGGCCAGGGCATCGCCGTAGGCAGGCGGTCCGACGTTGATCGCGTGTGTGAACCCGACGAGCGCAATGACCGGTGCGGCGAACAGCAAGCCGATCGCCATGATCACCCCCAGCGGATGCCGTCGCGCGAGGACTCCATAGAGGCCGATGGCAAGGACGACCGCGCTCAGGACCGCATACTCACCGGCTCCGACATTCACGAATCGTTCCCTGCCGGGCGCCGCCGTCCCTGCTGCCGGTCCTCGCGGCGCCGTCGCGCGAGCTCTTCGCGCTGCCGGCGCTGTTCGAGCCGCTGGTCGAGCGTCTGCTCGTCGGCGCTTCTTCGCCCGATAACCAGGCTGGCGCCAAGGGTGGCCAGTACCGCAACCACACCAATCCCCAGCGCATACGGCGCGCGGTAGTGAAAAACCGTGATGAGCGCCGGGCCGGCGTGGTCGGACGGGAGCAGGACGGCGAGGTTCCCCGGATACCAGCCAGACCCGGCGAGGGCCAGGGTCACAACCAGCACCGCTGCGACCGCGATCGCGATCGGGGCGGCGACCCAGAGACGCGCCGGCGCACTCGCGACAGCCGCGAGACCGCTGTAGGCGTCGTGCCGGAGCACGAGCACCACGATCGCGATTGCGATACCCGGCACAACGAGTTGCACCACAGCCAGCGCGTAGGCGCCGGAAATGAGCTCGAGCACGGCCAGGAGCACGATCACGGCCGCGGCCGCGTACCCGGCATGGCGCAGTGAAGGAAGCCCAACTGCGGCCCCGGCGGCAAGCACGATGAGCACGGCGACGGCGTAGAACGCGACTGCGTTGGGGGTCATGAGGGCGCGGGCGGCATTGTAGTCAGCGCGGGCTCAGACGGAATCGTCGTCTTCAAGCCGCGATATCCGCGCCGGCACGGTTGTACGGGCCGTGCTGGGGATGCGCTCGAAGAGGAGCACGAGGCTCAGGCCGATCGCCGCGACCAGGAGCCCGACGATCGCGACCGGCGTCACCCTGATGCCGATCAGCGGCAATGACACCCCCGCGTCCCACGGCCCCGGTGAGGAGCCCGCGGCCGCGACGGGTCCGAAGCGGGCGATCGCGGCAGGGCTCGGGAACACCCGCTGGCCGACGACACCCGCGACGAACGCGAGGCTCCCGACCGTGCAGACGTAGTACAGCCAGTTCCCGGTTCGCCGCCCGGCATACGTTGAGGACGTCACCGCGAGGCAGCCCGCAAGCACCGCGATGATGCCGATGACGATCTGCTCCGGGGTCGGGGGCACCGTCCGCGGGCCTCAGGCGGCCCGGCGGATCAAGCCGCCTCCGAGAACCTCATCACCGCGGTAGAGCACCAGCGATTGGCCCGGCGCCGCCTGGTCGACCGGGGTCTCGAACCGGACGCGCACGACCTCCTGGTCGCCCGCCTCGATCCGTGCCGGGTGTGGGTCGCCGTGGGCGCGAAGCTGCGCCTCGCACTCCGTCCCCGGCGGCGGCGCCGAGCCCGCGACCCAGGTGAACGAGGATGCCTCGACGCTGTTTCGACGCAGCGCTTCGCGCGGGCCGACGACCACGGCGTTCGCATCGCGCCGGAGCTCGATGACATAGCGCGGCGCCGCGTCGGGACGCGACGGTCGAATGCCCAGTCCGGCGCGCTGACCCACCGTGTAGAACGGCAGGCCCTCGTGCTGTCCGAGCACCGTGCCGTCGGACTCGACGATCGAGCCGGGCGCGAAACGACCGGCGAGCCGCAGCCGCAACTCGGACCTGATGTTCGAGTCGATGAAGCACAGGTCCTGCGACTCGGGCTTGGCGGCCGTTCCCAGGCCCAGCGCCGCCGCCTCGGCGCGAACGCCCGCCTTGGACGCGTCGGCGCCGAGCGCGAAGACGGCGCTCCGCAGCTGGCGCTGATCGAGGCGGTGCAGCACGTATGCCTGGTCGCGACGGGCATCACGGGCCCGATGCAGTGTCGCCAGCGAGCCCCGCCGGCCGGTGCGCGCATAGTGGCCGGTCGCCAGGTGGGTCGCCCCCGCCGCTCGGGCGCGCTCGAGCAGGACGCCGAATTTGATGCGCTGGTTGCAACGGACGCAGGGATTCGGGGTGATGCCGCGCTCGTAGCCGGCTTCGAAGTCCCGCACGACTTCGCCCTCGAAATCCTGCTCGAGGTTCCAGACGTAGTGGGGCAGCGCCAGTGCGGTCGCGACTCGCCTGGCGTCATCCACCGCGTCAATGGAGCAGCATCCGCGATCGCGGACGGTCTCCTGCGCACCCCGCCACATCGCCAGGGTGATGCCGAACGCGCGCAGACCCGTGGCCGCGACGCGCGCGGCGGCGACACTGGAGTCCACTCCGCCCGACATTGCCACGGCGATCACCGCGGATCGCGGCAGGAGATCCAGCGGACGGTCAGCGGCGACCGCCGCCTCCGGCAACGGCGGGGACGATCGATACCTCGTCGCGCTCGGCGATGGCGGTTTCGAGGCCCTGGGCGAAGCGGATATCGGAGTCATTGACATAGATGTTGATGAACTGCCGCAGGCTTCCGGAATCGTCGTAGAGACGATCGTGGAAGCCAGGATAGGTGGCATCGAGGTTGCTGAGCACCGCTCCGACGGTGTCACCCTCGACGCTCACCTCGGCGTTGCCGCCGGTGAGCCGGCGGAGGGGTCCAGGAACGCGAACCGTGGTTGTCATTGAGGGCCGAGTATACGGAGGGTCAACGCCTGGCGCGCCCCGCGGCTGCGTGTGCCGCGACCGCGCGCACCCCGCCGGGGCGCAGACGCCCCGCCGCGCGCAGCTCCTCGACACGGCGGAGGTTGGCATCCGTCCAGTTGCTCCTCTGGCGTCTCGGGGTGAAGCGGAGCATGTAACTTGCCTCGTCGACCCGCCTGATGACGCTGTCGATCCAGCCGTTGCACAAGGCCTCGTCGACGGCATCCGCGTAGGAGATCCCCGGGCGTTCAAACGCCTTCTTCCAGAATCCCAGCCACAACTCGGCTGCTGCAGGATTCGCCTCGAACCAGGCCGCGAGATCCTGCGACGCGAGGAAGAACTCCGGGTGCGAGGGGACCGCGGGGGTCATGGCTCGGGGTCGAGGTCGACGACCAGGGGGCTCTTCTCCACTCGCGTCCGCGCACCGGCAACGAGGTCGTCGAAGACGAGCTGGGACCAGGACTCCATGCTCAGGTAGTGGCGCCGCATCGCCTCGAGCGACAGCGACTCCCCCTCCAGCTTCTCGACCTCGCGCACCTCGACGACGCCGTCAGCGGGTTCCACGAGGAACACCAGGCCGAGGTGGACGCGCGACACCGGGCTCGAATCGTCGTTGAGCAGCGCCACGAGGCTGGCCCGCGCCGGCGCCTCGCAGCGGATCTCCTCGGCCCACTCCCGGCGCAGGCCGCCGACCACCGGGTCCTCGGCCTCCCCGTCGCCCGGGTTCACGTGCCCGCCGATCCCCAGAGAGTAAAGGTGGTGGAGGCGTTTTTCACTCGAGCGCCGGAGGCGGCGGGTGAGCAGATAGGTGTCGTTGTGAGCGTGGTGCACCACGCAGTACGGGATGATCTGCTGCAGCTCAGGATCGTCCTCGATCTCCGCGCGAGGCCTGTATTCCGATGTCGCGTGGACCGTCCGCAGCACGCGCTCCAGTCCGCGCGCGATCAGGCCGTGCCAGGCGCCGTCCGGAAAGATGGTCGACCGGGGCACGCAGAGGACGTCCTCCGCCCCGTGCGCACGGCTCCGCCGCGGCCCGACGGCCCGCGGTCCAGCCACGCTTCTCGGCACCGGGCGCATTCTTTCATCCGCGATGCCTGAGTTGCCCGAGGTCGAAGCACTCTGCCGGTCGTTCGACACCCGGCTCCGTGGACGTGTGGTGGCGCGCGTCGCCGTGCGCTCGGTCGCGGTGCTCAAGACGTTCGATCCGGCGGCGACCGCGCTCGAAGGCCTGGCCTTCGACGGCTGCATCCGGCGGGGCAAGTTCCTCGACTTCGCGGTTCCACCCCTGCACCTTGTCGTGCATCTCGCCCGTGGGGGATGGATCCGGCTCCGCGACAAGCCCACCAACGCGCGGCCATCGCTTCGGGGCCCGCTTGCGATGATCGTGACCCTCGAGGACGGCGGCAGCCTCGAGATCACCGAGCACGGGACGGACAAGCGCCTTGCCGTCTCCATCGTCAGCGATCCCGGCGACGTCCCCGGGGTGGCCCGGCTCGGGATCGATGCGCTCGACCCCGGCCTGTCGCCGCCGAGGCTGGGCGGACTGCTCCGCGATCAGCGGGGAACGCTGAAGAGCGTGCTCGCAGACCAGTCGGTGATCGCCGGCATCGGAAACGCCTACTCCGACGAGATCCTGCACGCCGCGCAGCTCTCGCCCTTCCGGCATGCGGACGCGCTGAGCGGCGAGGAGCTCGATCGCCTGGCGGCCGCGATTCGAGACGTGCTCACCGCGGCGGTGGCGCTCGCCGTCGACTCGGATCCGGGGTCGCTCAAGGATGGGAAGCGGCAGTCAATGCGAGTCCACGGCCGCGCCGGGCTGCCCTGCCCGGTCTGTGGAGAGACCGTCCGTGAGGTCTCGCTGGCGTCCCGCTCGTTTCAGTATTGCCCGCGGTGCCAGACCGGAGGACGTGTCCTCGCGGACCGGCGTCTGAGCCGCCTGCTGCGATGACATCCGAAGCAGAGCGCGATGACGACGCAGCGGCGACCCCATTGGCGCTCGAGCGTGCGCTCTGGGCGCTGCGCGCCTACGACACCATCGCGCTGGCCACGACAGGTCAGTCAGGCCCCCACGTCGCCGGCGTCTTCTTCGCGCCGGAGCGCACCGCGACCGGCATCCGCCTCCTGATCGCTACCAGAGGCGGATCGCGCCTGCATGGCGAGCTCGTAGCGGATCCGCGGGTCGCGTTCATGTGCTCACCCGGCAATGCCTCACGGTGGATCCAGGGCGGGGGCATCGCATCGGTCGTGGAGGATCCGGGGGTGCGCATGGACGTGGTCCGCCGGCTGATCGACCATGCCGCGGGTGCCCAGACCTATGTCGAGGGGCCGGAGGTGCTCCCCGTCACCATCGCCGTGCGCTGGCTCAAGGTCGTCGAGGCCCGCGACGGCGCCCACCTGCTGCTCAGCTTCGATCCCTAAGGGCTCAGGACGACAGCAGGGTCGCGAGGGCGGTGAAGAATCCGGGGTAGGAGACGGCGGCCGCGTCAGCCCCGTCGATGACCGTGTCGCCGCCACCCTCGGGCACCAGCGCCGCCGCGATCGCCCAGGCCATGGCGAAACGGTGGTCACCGGCCGCGTCGAGATGGGCGGCGCGAAGCCGCACCGGGCCGTGGACAGTGAGCCCGTCCGAGCTGCTCTCGCAGGGCACACCGAGCAGGCGGAGGCCGGTCTCGAGAACGGCGATGCGGTCGGTCTCCTTGTTGCGAAGCTCGCCCGCGTCGTGGATCTCGGTGTCGCCGTCGGCCTGGCTCGCGAGCACGGCGATGATCGGGAGCTCGTCGATCGATCGCACCGTCAGCGAGCCGGAGATAGTGACCCCGTGAAGGTGG
>JBAPWO010000040.1:0-5596 GCA_049283735.1 Candidatus Dormiibacterota bacterium | reverse complement strand
AACAACTGAGGAGTATCCACATGAGCGCATACGTAATTGTCGAATTCACGGTCAAGGACCCGGATGTTTATCGTGAGAAATACAGCCGCAACGCTGGACAGACGGCCAAAGAGCACGGAGGCGAGGTTCTCGCCAACAGTAACTGGGAGACCCTGCACGGCGATGGCTCGCTCACTTCAGGGGCACTCATGCGGTTTCCGGACTATGAAGCAGCCGTTAGCTGGTACAACTCGCCTGAATATCAGCAGTTGATCGATGTCCGAAGTGTCGCGATGGATGCCCGTTTCAGCTTGCTCGACGGCCTCCCTACGCGCACAGAAGATGAGAGCACATCCCAATGAGCGCGCTCCCAGGAAGGACTGCGCTCATTACGGGCGCCAACGCCCGGATCGGCAAGGATGTGTCCCGGCAACTGGCATTACGTCCCGACTTCAAGCGGATCTACTTGGCGTGCCGGAACTAAGATCGGGCGACAGCGGCAAAGGCCGCACTCGAAGCTGCGACTGGCCGGTCCACCTTCGACATCATCCTCATGGACGTCGCCGATCTGGATTCAGTCCGCGCCGGCCTGGCGGCCATCAACGGATCCCTCGACGCGCTGGTCATGAACGCTGGTGTAATCGGCGACAAAGAAGTTGATGAACTTGGCCTCTGACGGGGTCACCAGCTTGTTCGCAACGAACGTTCTTGGTCACGCCGTTCTCCTCGAAGGTCTCCTGACCGAGGACCGGCTTGGCGAGGTTGCGGTCTTCGTCGGAAGTGAAGCAGCCAGAGGAATTCCGAAGATAAGGATGAAACGGCCATCCCTCGCCTCAACCTCTGCCGATGAACTCGCCACCGTCATCGACGGCAGCTACTTCGACGGCAAAAAATTTGAACCCAGCCTAGCGTTCAGTCAGGGCAAGTACATAGGAGCCCTGTGGATTTGGCGGTCATGGACGTGGGGCCCGCCCACCCCTTGTCACCCGAGAGAAGACGCTCTCCAATCGAGCTGCGGGGCTGGACCGCGTCAGCCCGACTGACCCGTCAGGCGAAGAGGAGGTCAGCCTTTGATGATGTTATGAACAGGCGCAACCATCGGCTTGCCGGGGTCAGCGCCGAGCTCGGTCATGATGGGAACCAGCGTCGCCCCGAACGCTTCGAACGCCTCTTGAGATTCCCAGACGTCGAACACCTGGATCAAGCCGTCCGCTTCCATCGCACAGTGATACAGCCTTCCGGCCGGCGCTCCGGCTCCCGCCGCTTCGAGCCGCTTGATCGTGTCGTCGTACCGTGCGGGCGTGAACGAGCTGGGCGTGAAGTAAAAGCTGAGTGCCATGTCTGGTTCCCTCTGCGTCTTCCGCTTGTGGTCGAGCCTAGGGTCCCTGGCTCGGGGCGGATGCTAACAAGACTCCGACGGACTTGTGAGAGCCTGAGACATGACAGGAGCCTGAGAGGTACCAATCGAACTCTCGTTGCGAATGAGGAGCCCCGGTCGCCAGGCGATATTGGCCGCTGTGACGAGGCACGTGTCCCCAAGCGAGGCTGAGTTCATTGAGCGGCTCTCGAAGGGTCGTATTAGCGATGGACGAGGTTGTCGAGCTCGGTGGGACCGTCCGGCCAGTGGATGACGTGGTGCCCGTCAATCCGCAAATGTACGTTGAGGAGAGATCAAGCCGAAAGGGGCGGCGCGCTGGCTCGACTGGACCCCGACCTCAAGCCCCACCTGACGAGGTGTCCGGATGAGGCACCTGGGTGGGCGGGCGAAAGTAACGCTGCGCACCCCAGCGTGCAATTAACACCTGACGTTGCCGTTTCCAAATTGGGCCGCGCAGCCCCAGAACCGTGTTGATTCTTTAGCTGCCAGTAGGTCAGCGGCTCGCGGCGCCGAGTGATCGATTCGTTCACCCTTTTCCAACAGCTCGGACGCAGGGCCAAACCACATCCGTCAAATCGGGGCACGCCCAGATATGGGTCCACGCCGCCACCCGACGATCGGTCAGCTCAGCCCTGAAGAATTCGAAAAGAGGTACTGTTCGCGCTCCGCTGTCTGGTCGAGACCGTCCACCGAGTGAGGCAAGCTCAAGGCCGACATCTCGATCTCAGCGACGCCCAGGATCTGAAGTTGCGCTTCGGTACCTGCGACATTCTTAGCTATGCGCACGAAGCTGGTGATGTCGGCGGACTCTGACTCGCGTGGCCAGGCGACGAACAGGCGCGCGGGAGCGAGTTCTGCCACTGGGCGGTATCTGATCGGATCACGCAAGAAGCGGACCGCAACGGATGCGGGAAGCATGGCGACGATCTCGCCTAGCTCCACGAGCTGAAGCAAGTGAGAGATGTCGCGAATTCGCGGCAACGTGCCGACGCCGTCTCGAGTACGGACTTGCCACACGTAGGGTCCTGGAGTCGGTGCGAATGCCTCCTCGAGCTGTGCGAGTGACACTACTTCGCGACCGGCGAGAGGATTTGCGGTCGGCAGTGCGACCAGTCGCGGTTCCTCGACGAGGAGTTCGAAAGCAAGCCCTTCCTGGTCGAAGGGCTCGTAGAGGAGCGCAACGTCGGCGAGCCCTTGTCGCAACTGCTTGGGTTGTTCGCCCCATCCGCCGAGAAGGGCCTCGACCGAGACTGCCGGGCGCTCGTTAGCCAGCAGGTCTCCGATTTGCCGCAGCAAGCCACCATTCATGTCCGATTTGTACGCGACGGTCAGGCGTCGCCCAGGCCCACCGAGGCGCCGGATGCGCGTGGTCGCGGCGTCGATGTCTTGGAGAGCGCGTCGCACATCCGGGAGCAGCGCGCTGCCGGCCTCTGTGAGAGCGACGTGCCGGGATGACCGGTCGAAAAGCTTGACTCCGAGGTGAGCTTCGAGCTCCCGGATTGCTCGCGAAAGCGCTGGTGGAGCGATGTGAATTCGTTGTGAGGCACGGACGAAACTGAGCTCTTCGGCGACGGCCACGAAGTACCGGAGGCGGAGTGACTCGACCGGAGTCATGGGCACGGAGAGGATAACGCAGGCAACCGGCCGCCATCATGAACGGCCGGGCAATGACCGTGACTGAACCGGTCATTCACGGCGGGATACGGCGCTGATACGTTACCGACGATGATCGTCGTCACGACGCCCACGGGCAAAATCGGTAGTCAGGTTCTGGAGAACCTGCTGCGAGGAAGTGAGGCGGTGCGCGTGATCGCGCGCAATCGCGACGCGCTACCCAGCGAAACGATCGCGCGCGTCGAGGTCGTGGCAGGCTCTCATGGCGATGCCGAGGTGGTCGACAAGGCGTTTGAGGGCGCTGACTCGGTCTTCTGGCTGTGTCCTCCTGACTCGCGCTCAGCGAGCGCGGAGGTCGCCTATGTCGATTTCACGCGGCCGGCCGCCGCGGCTCTCGACCGTCACAAGGTGGCGCGGGTGGTCGGCATCTCGTCGCTGGGACGAGGCACGCTGGCAGCCGAACATGCGGGGCTGGTGACAGCATCTCTCGCGATGGACGACCTGTTGGCGAGCACGAGCGCCTCTTACTGCGCCGTGACAAACCCGTCGTTCATCGACAACCTGATCCGGCAGGTCGAGACGATCCGAACCCAGGGCGCCTTCTTCCTGCCGATCAACGGCGACCTCAAGCAGCCGGCCGCCACCACCAGGGACATCGCGGCCGCGGCGGCACGGCTCCTCCTCGACCACACCTGGTCGGGCAACAGGGAGGTGCCGGTCATGGGGCCAGAAGACCTCTCTTTCAACGAGATGGCCGCGATCATGACCGACGTGCTCGGCCGTCCTGTCCGCTTTCAGCAGATCCCCGGCGACTCATACAAAGCGAGACTGCTCAGCTTCGGAATGTCGGAGGCGATGGCCCAAGCGACCCTGGACATGTGGACTGCCTACGGCGAAGGGCTTGATCTGGGAGAACCACGCACGGCCGCGTCGACCACGCCCACAACGTTCCGGCAGTGGTGTGAGGACACCTTGAAGCCGGCTATCGAGACGGCGGACGCTCGAGCAGCGCAATGACTGGTCAGGCTGACGGAGGCTCAGCGAGATTCGATAGACCGCATCAGGGGCGCGTCGCGCTGATCACCGGCGGTTCTCGTGGCATCGGCCAGTCCGTTGCTGTCGAGCTGGCTCGTCGAGGAGCGCACGTCGTCATCGGAGCGCGGACGAATCAGAGCGAGACCGCCCAGCTTGTCGCCGAAGCAGGGGGCGAAGCGACAGCTCTTACGCTCGACATCAGTGACCCGGCAAGTGTCGAAGAGGCCCGCACCCGTGTCGAAGCTGACCTCGGGCAGATCGACATCCTGGTCAACAACGCGGCTACGTTCGAAAGCGTCACTTGGGACGCGCTGGACATCGAGCTCTGGCAGCGAGTGATGAGCGTCAATCTGAACGGGACAATGCTCATGTGCAAAGCCTTTCTTCCTTTGATGCGAGGGCATGGCTGGGGCCGCGTGATCAACATCGCGTCGGCATCAGTCGCGATCGCCAGCCCCGTCTCGATCGCTTACCGCGCAAGCAAGATGGGAATCATCGGGCTGACCCGAGCCTTGTCGGCGACGCTTGGCGATGAGGGCATCACCATCAACGCCGTCGTCGCCTCATTGACACGCACAGCCATGGCGGAAGGGGTGCCGGAGGCGATCGTCAGCGACAGCGTCGGGCGTCAGGTGATTCACCGAATGGCCGAGCCTGGCGACATCGCTGGAGCGGTTGTCCTGGTCGCCAGTGATGAATCTGGCTGGATCACCGGCCAGAGCATCCTCGCCAACGGCGGCAACGCCTTCTCTATTTAGAGGGGTCAGCCCTGAGGATTCGGCCGAGACAGTGGGCGGTTTCTCCCGACGTTGGTCGGCACCTTGTCGACAATTGGACGGCAGCTAGCCCACCTCGGGCCAGGCGGAGAGGGTGGGATTCGAACCCACGGTCCCTATAAACCACACCGCGTTTCGAGAGCGAGGATCGCCATGTTGTCAGGTATCACAGCGTGCGGCCGAGTGTCCAAAAGTGAACCCAGCTAAGGGGTATCCGTGACGTTGGGGGATGTTCGCTGACGGCTGATGTCAACCGGTTGGGCGGCAAAATGGTGGCAGCAGGAACCCGCCGTCCGCCAAGCTGAGCTGGCACGGAGGATCCGCCGCCACCATCGTGGCCGGTTCCCTCCCACATGGGCACTCGGCACTCAGAGTTCATGCGTTGGGTGGCCTCGAAAGCTGAGCCGTCAATTGGGTGTGGGCAGAGCAGCACCAGGTTGTCCTAGTCGGTCCCGCCTCGCCTCCGACCTTGGCAAAAGGGGCGCGGACCGCCGGGCATCGGGCTGCCGCCTGATGTCGACCACCGCCACGTCGTAGGATCGCTGGCGAACATCACGCTCGATTCCTGGAGACCCGGGGAGTGGAACTGGACACGATTCCGGCGCAGGTGAGGGACAACTCGCAGCCGGTTCGCGGGCGCGACGCCCAACTAGTGGCGCTGGCTGAGCACCTCGATCAGGTGCTCTCGGGCGTCGGCACCGTCGTTATCGTCGAAGGCGCGGCCGGCATGGGCAAGAGCCGGCTGCTCGAAGAAGTGATGACGATGGCGCGGCGGCTGTCGATCAGGGTGGGCAGCGGCGTGGCAGATCCCGGA
>JBAPWO010000039.1:0-3850 GCA_049283735.1 Candidatus Dormiibacterota bacterium | reverse complement strand
GGTCGGCCCGGTGATCAGCCGGGCGCAGTACGACATGATCCTGTCCGCCGTCGAGCGCGCGAAACAGGAGGGCGCCACCGTCGCATGTGGCGGCGGACGCGCGCCCAACACCGGCGACCGCGGCTTCTACATCCAGCCCACGGTGCTCACCAATGTCTCGCCGGATTCGCACGCCGGCACCGAGGAGATCTTCGGACCCGTCCTCGCGGTGCAGCGCTGGAGCGATCTCGGCGAGGTGATCCGGCGCGCCAACCGGACGATCTACGGCCTCGCCGGCGGGGTGTGGTCGCGGGACACGCGCGGTGCGATCGAGATCGCCAAGCAGCTGCGCACCGGGACCGTCTGGATCAACGACTGGCACCTGCTCAATCCGCTGGCGCCGTTCGGGGGCTACAAGCAGAGCGGCATCGGCCGTGAGCACGGCCGCGCGGGGCTGCTCGAGTACACCGAGGTGAAGCACATCCATGTCGACCAGGGCGTGCCCCGGAGCGAGCGCTACTTCTGGGACGTGCTGCTCGGCTGAGCCGTCAGATCGTCGACGAACGCGGTGATCGCCGCCGCGACCTCGAGGGGACGCTGCACCGGCAGGTCGTGCACCCCGTCGATCCACACGAACTGAGCGCGATCACCGACCACTTCGCGTGCCCGAGCGATCGAGCGCACCTTCGGCGAGTCCTCGGGCGACGGATGGCCCGCCGGGATGAACAGCATCGGGCAGCGCACCCTGGCCATCAACTCGTATCCGTTGGCGTCGAAGAGGTGGTGGGCGATCTCCATGTGATGCTCGAGCGACAGCCGAGGGCGAAGCGTGCCCGCGCCGGTGCCGTCGTCCTCGAAGTTGCCGCCGAGGATCTCCGCGGCGCTGTCAGGGTCGGAGCCGTCGCGAAGCGGCGACGAATCCATCCACGCGCGGAGCATCGCCGGGGTGATCCCCGACAGCGCCGGCGGGCGCATGGTCTGCTCGGCCATCTCCCAGCTCGGTCCGAAGTAGGCCTTGAGGTCGCCGGCGCCGCCGTCGATGCAGACCACGCCGAGTGCGAGCGCCGGGTTCGCGGCCGCGAACGAGAGCGCGACGGTGGCGCCCCAGCTGTGCCCGACCACCACCACCGGCTCGGGATGGCGCATCGCCGCCAGCAGTCCCTCGAGATCGTGCGACACAGCGTCGAAGTCGTAGCCGGTGTCGGGGCGATCGCTCTGCCCGTGACCGGGCAGGTCGACCGCGATCACCCGGTGGGCGGGGACGAGGTGGTCGGCGACCAGGTCCCACCAGCGCGCGTTGCTCGCCAGCCCGTGAAGTGCGAGCAGGGCGGGCTCGCCGCCGGCGTGATCTCGAACCGAGAGGGTCAATCGAGGCGTCTCGACGCGGTATTCGGCGATGGGATGGGTCATGCGAGAGGCGATTGTCGCCGCTGGCGACGACCAAAGGACGGTCCGGTAGCATGGGCTTGGCGGGCAGGCCCCGCTCGGCCTGTCTAGGAGTCGAGCCTTTGTCGGCGATCGAGCCGTACACCCGCAGGATCCTCGGGGGCGTCCAGCCGATCATCGTGGCCAACCGGGCGCCGCTGGTCCTCCACCCTGCCGACCCCTACCGGGGGACGTCGGAGCGATTGGTCAAGGGCGCCGGCGGGCTGGTCACCGCGATGACCTCGCTGGCCTCGGCGACCGACGCCGTCTGGGTCGCGCTGGCACGCGACAACTCGGATCGACGGCTCGCGGAACGGGGTGATCCGGCCGAGCTGACCACGGAGGACGGCACCACCATCAAGGTCGCCTTCGTCGAGCCGACCAGCGAGGCATACGACCTCTACTACAACGTGATCTCGAACCCGCTGCTCTGGTTCATCCAGCACTACCTGTGGGACCTCGCGCGCGAGCCGGTCGTCGACGAGTCGATCCACAGGGCGTGGGTGGACGGCTACATGAACGTGAACCAGCTGGTCGCGACGCGTGTGCTCGCCGAGGTCGAGCGCTCCGACAAACCGGCGGTGGTGTTCGTGCAGGACTACCAGATGGACTGCGTCCCGGGGCTGATCCGCGAGCGCCGGCCCGACGTGCGCATCCAGCACTTCGTGCACATCCCCTGGCCGACGCCGCAGTACTGGACGGTGCTGCCGAGGCACATCCGCGACGCGATCGTGCACGGCCTGCTCGGCGCGGACATCATCGGGTTCCAGACGTCGCGCGACGTGCGCAATTTCCTGATGACCTGCGAGCAGAACCTCGGATTGACCGTCGACCATCGCGAGCGAACGGTCTTCTCCGAGGGCCGCGCGGTGTGGGTGCGCAATTACCCGATCAGCGTCGATCCGAAAACATTCATTCAGCATTCGGAGCAGGCCGCGGTGCTCGTCGAGATGGAGCGCATCGAGCAATGGCGGCCGAAGCACCTCATCCTCCGCGTCGACCGCACGGACTTGAGCAAGAACATCGTGCGTGGCTTTCTCGCCTACGAGCGCCTGCTCGCCGCGCACCCGGAGCTCACCGGAGACGTGATGTTCTGGGCATTCCTGCAGCCGAGCCGGCAGGACATCGACGACTATCGCGCCTATCTCGGCAGCGTGCTCAGCGTCGCGGCGCGCATCAATCGCGAATACAGTCGCGGGGGCTGGACGCCGATTCGCGTCGAGATCGAGGACAACATGGAGCGCGCGATCGCGGGGTATTGCGTCTTCGACGTCCTGCTCGTCAACCCGATCTACGACGGCATGAACCTCGTGGCCAAGGAGGGCCCACTCGTCAACCAGCGAGACGGCGTCCTCGTGCTCAGCGAGAACGCCGGCTCACACGAGGAGCTCGGTGAATGGGCGATCACGGTCAATCCGTTCGACATCGACGAGACCGCGGAGGCGCTCTACCTGGGGTTGATGATGGACGAGGCGCAGAAGAAGGCTCGCCAGACAAAGATTCGCGACGTGGTGCGGACCAATGACATCACGCGCTGGATCACGCTCCAGCTCCAGGATCTCCGCGAGCTGATCGACTGAGGCTCGCGGAGCCCTGGACCCCCCTTGGGCTCAGTGGTTGAAGCCGGCAAACCCCGCGATGAAGAGCCAGCCCACGATGGCAAACGCGGTGACCCACACGGTGATCCACATGCGGCCGGTCTCGAAGCGACGGCTGCGGCGGAGGTACCGCTGGCGAACCGCCAGGTCGGCAGAGCCGTCGGGCCCGCCGCGGGGGAGACGTCGAAGTGGAGAAATTTCCGCCATCTGGTGGGTCCAACGGGGTGGGTACGGCTCGGGTTACGCCCCCCGCGGTACGCGCAAGTATCATGCAACCTTGCGAGTTTGGGTGAGCTTGCGGGCGACGCGCCGCACTGGAGTGTCGCGTTGAGCTCCCGATCCAATGCCTGGAGGTACTGTGGACGGCGACGCGCCTGAGAGCACCGACCCCATCTCGCTCGCGCGTCAGGTGGTCGAGGACGCCATCAAACTGGCGCGCGCCGAGATGGAGGTGGTCGGTGCAGAGCTGAAGCGAGCGATCATTCAGCTCGCAATCGCGATCGCGATGATCATGGTCGCATTCGTGTTCCTCTTGATCGGTGTGATCGAGGCTTTGGGTGCGCTGCCATCGGGGCTGACCATCCTCGGCAGCGAATGGTTGAGGTGGGCGGCGCTCGGTGGGATCTTCCTGATCCTCGCGATGGTGCTCATCTTCATCGGGCAATCACGGGCGAGAAAGGCGATCAAACGGGGACGGAAGAACGTGCAGGCGACGTTGAAGGAGGATGCCGAGTGGCTCCGGGAACTGACCAAGCGCAGCGTCAGCGGGAGCTGAGCAAGCAGGCGCTCGAGCAGAGCGCCGGCCGGCTGGAGCAGAAGGTGCGTGCCGAGCTCGACTGGAAGGCCCG
>JBAPWO010000038.1:0-54755 GCA_049283735.1 Candidatus Dormiibacterota bacterium | reverse complement strand
TCCGACACCCACGCCGACACCGACACCCACGCCGACGCCCACGCCGACACCGACACCGACGCCCACACCCACGCCCACGCCCACGCCCACGCCGACACCCACGCCGACACCGACACCCACGCCCACGCCCACGCCGACGCCCACGCCCACGCCGACACCGACACCGACACCCACACCGACGCCCACACCCACGCCGACACCGACACCGACGCCCACACCCACACCGACGCCGAGCCCAACACCCACTCCCGGGTCCTCGGGCTCCTTCGGTGCAGGGGGCAGCGCGCTGGCGGCGACGCTATCGGCCAGCGCCGGCACTCCCACCCATGGTGGCGACCTCCTGGTGGTCACCATCAAGCTGCGCAACACCACCGCCTCACCGAGCGTGAGCAGCGTCTCCGACTCCACCAGCGGCCAGAACGTGTGGCAGCGAGCGTTGTCCGTCAAGAGCGGGACCCAGGCTGAGGAGGAGATCTGGTATGCCTCCAACACCCAGAGCGTCACCAGCGTCACTGTCACCGCGACTGCGAGTTCGGCGATCGCCTTTACCGTGCTCGACGTCAGCGGCGTGTCGTCGCCGGATGCCACGGCGACGGGTTCCGCGAGCGGGACGGCGGCATCGACCGGGACGGCCACCACCACCGCGGCTCCGGAGGTGGCGGTGGCCGCCATCGGCTGGAATGCCGGCGTCACGCCGAGTGGTCAGTCCCCCGGGTACACGCTGACCGTCCCTGAGCAGTCGACGGCGAGCGGAAGCGCCACCGGCGAGCAGGCCGCGTACGAGGTGCTGAACGCCACCGGCCCACAGTCATATGCCGCGACCCTCAGCGGGTCGGTGGTGTGGACGGCAGGCCTGGTCACCTTCAAGGGAACCATCACCGCCCCGCCAACGCCAACGCCGACTCCGACGACCACCCCGACGTCCACCCCAACGCCCACGTCGTCATCATCGCCGACGCCCACGCCTGGCACCACGCCCATCAAGCACATCGTCGTTTTCTACCAAGAGAATCACAGCTTCGACAACGTGCTCGGCGCTCTCTGCGCCGCCAACACCCGGGCGACGCCTTGCGACGGAGCGACTAGCGGGCTGCTGCCGAACGGTACGGTTCAGCCGCTGGGCCAGGCAGCGGATGTGATCCCCGACGTCGATCACAGCGTGGCCGGGCAGACGACCGCGATCGATAGCGGGAAGATGGATGGGTTCGCCAACATCGGCGGCTGCGGGGCGCCCAGCTACGCCTGCTACACCGAGTTCGAGCCGAGCCAGATCCCGAACCTCGCCGCCCTGGCGACCACGTTCACGGTCTCCGACAGGACCTTCGAGTTTGGTGCGGTGCCCAGCTGGGGAGGTCACCTCACCCTGGTGGCTCAGACCCTTGACGGTTTCCTCGGCGACAATCCCTTCTACAACACCGCCGCGTCCCCCCCGCCTCAGGGGAATGGATGGGGGTGCGATTCCAACAACGACGAGTACTGGTCCGCGCCCGGGTCCTCCACCCTGGTCCCGGAACCAGCCTGCATCCCCGATCCCTCGCTCAACCCCATCCAGTACCCCTATGGCGGCGCCTACCGCTCAACCCCCGTGCAGCACGTGGACACGATCATGGACCGGCTCGACGCCGCCGGGCTGAGCTGGAAGCTGTACACGAGCCAGGGCGGCGTCTACACCTGGTCGATCTGCCCATCGTTTGCGGACTGCCTGGACACCAGCCAGGCCGCCAACATGGTGCCCCCCAGCCAGTTCATCACCGACGCCCATGCGGGGACCCTGCCCAGCTTCTCCGTTCTTCTTCCTCAGGGCGACTCCGGGTCAACCTCGCAGCACAACGGCACATCGATGTCTGAGGGCGACAACTGGATCGGCTCCGCGGTGAGCGCTGTGGAGAATGGCCCCGACTGGGCATCGACGGTGATCTTCATCACCTACGACGACTGCGGCTGCTTCTACGATCACGTGCCGCCACCATCCGGCCTGGGGATCCGTGTGCCGATGGTCATCGTCAGCCCCTACGCCAAGCCCGGATTCACCGACTCGAACACCGCCTCCTACGCCTCCATGCTCGCCTACACCGAGCACACCCTGGGGCTCGCGCCCCTGGGTGCCAACGACGCCGGCGCCTACGACTACAGCAACGCGTTCGACTATCAGCAGACGCCACTCAGCGGTGCGGCGATGTTCCAGCGGCCCATCCCTCCGCAGGAGCAGGCGTACCTGGCCGCCCATCCGCCGAATCCCGACGATCCGACCTAGTCTGATCGGCCGGCTGTCGGCTCCAAGCCGATTTGAGCACTTTTGCACGAGGTTTTCTGCCCAAAAACTGAAGGGTTCATGACAAAGGCGTGGTGGTTGCGTGTCCAACAAAGCCCCAGCCCAGCAAGGCACATTGCCTGACGTTTCGTCGATGGTCGGGGCGACTGGACTCGAACCAGCGACCCCCTGCTCCCAAACTTCCTTGCGGGTCACGCCGTATTCAGCCTGAATTGAACACCACGAGGCGATTCGCGCGAAAGCCTCCTGACTCCTCATCTGGCTTGGAGCGAGGCGTCGCACTCGTCGAGTCATGGAGCCGTCCCCTGGCTCGACCTACACGCCGGGCCACGCGGCTCTGCGGACTCTGACGCGGAGCTTTTGTACAGCCTCGGGCGTGCGTGTGGCGGGGCGGCCCGGGCGGATAACGGCGTTCACGGTGGGAGCGTCGTCGGCGTGGCCGCTCACCGTGGGACGGACTCCTCCCTCCCGCCGTCGCGGTCCTGACTACGAGCCCGATACGGTGATCTCGCCCTTCATGCTCGGCGCGTGAATCGTGCAGAGATAGTTGTACGTCCCAGGTGCGGTGAACTTCACCTCCCAGGTTGCCCCGGGGCGAGCGCCGCGTCGCTGAGACACCCATCATTCGCGCCCTGAAACGTCGCCGTGTGCGCCACTGTGCCAGTGTTCCTAAACTCGACAACGGCGCCGACCTGCGTCGTCAGTGACGCTGGCGAGAAGACCAGCTCGTTGCTCGCGCTGACTATGTTGGTGCTTGCGACGGTTCCCAGACTGGAGACTGCGGCGGAGCCGTTGCACGCCGGCGGACTGGGTAACAGCGCGTTCACGGTGGCGCCGCATCCGACCAGCGCAAGCACGGCGCACGTGCCAACTCCCAAAGCAAGCATCCGTGTGTCGGAAGGTGTCAGTGTCAAGTTGAGTGAACCCCTAAGCTGGCGGTCCGTACAGCGATGTAGATCCACCCCCTTCGTAGACGAAGATGACCCACCTCACAGAGGGAGCGGCCGTCACTCGAAGCGTCAGCGGACCTCCTGCTTCCGAGCCAACGGGGCCTCCACTGCTTGCACCGGTGCCCGTGCCGTAAAAGCATCGGCCTATGCCTAAGGAACCATTGAAGGCCGGGTCTCCTGACCCAATCGTGAGGTCGTCTGCCGCAGCGCTCGTTGAGATGCAACCCTCCTCGATGACGAGCGGAACATTGCGTGCGACCGTGACGGTCGGAAGCGTTTCCGACCCCCAGCCATAGGTGATCTTGATCAGAACCTTTGCCTTGGACGGCGCCGGCGCAAAGAGAAACGGCGGCGCGGATCCCGGCCAATTCGGCCCGTCCAGATACGCTGGAGGCGTGGTGAGAATCGCCTGCGACGGGTACTCGTAGAGAGCGACCGTCCACGTGACGGATGGACGGACGGCATTGAACCGCACGGTCAGTGGGCCGCCCTGTCCGCCGCCCGTCGACAGGCTACCGCTGCAGCGGCTCGGTGTTGAGAACTGGTGCAACCACCACTGGATGTTTGATCCCAGGAACACAGGGACGCCACGTCCTGAAACGAAGATGGAATTGAAAGGCATGGTGTTTGAGCTGCAGCTGTACGTGAACCAGATTCCCTCGCTTGGACCGAGGGTCACCGTCGGGAGCGTTTCGGTCCCGGTGCCGTGGGTCGGCGGGATCAGCACCGTCGCGCCGCTTGGCAGCGAGCTGTCAGTGGCGCTGGTCGGTGTGGGCTTGGGAGTGCTCGTTGCCACGGATGTGCCGGCTGGAACCGGCGACCGGACGCCGTGGTGGCCGCTCAACTCGATCGCGAACACCGCGACACTCGCCGCGACGACCGCAACGGCTACCGCGCCTGCGAGGACATTGAGCATCTTTCGTCCCGAGCGAACCGTCGCCGGCATGAAATCTGCCAACTCATGTGGCAGCGGCTGTGCCTTGACCTCATCAAGAAAGGACCGCAGCCGGGCCTCCAAGCCGGAATCAACGTCAGGCATCTCCAAGCTCCTTTCGCAGGGTTGCAAGCCCGCGTGCCACGTGGGTGCGGACTGTTCCAGGGCGACAGCCCATCAAAGCGGCGGACTCCTCTTCGGTGTAGCCGTAGCCATAGGTGAGCGCGATCGCCGCGCGCTGTTTGAGCGACAGCCGGCGATAAGCGCGGTCCATGTCGACGTTCTGAGCGCTTGAGCTAGCGTCACCGCGCGAGCGGGTAAGTTCGGACACCTGGAGCTGTGGCCAGCCGCGCGAGCGCAGATACCGGCGTCTGCTGATGCAGTAGTTCACACACACCCGCGTGAGCCACCGGCTGACATGATCCGTGCGCGAGAGCGAGTCCCAAGACCTCCATGCCCTGACCAAAGTCTCCTGAACCGCATCCTGCGCCTCGCCCTCGTCACGGAGGATGGACAGCGCGAGGGTGAAGAGCCGCCCAGTGTCCGAGCCCACAGTGACGTCAAACGCCTGCTCGCCTGCGGTATCGCTCACAGAAACGTGGACTGCGGATGAGATCACACCCTTCCTAACGCAACTCGGGGCCTCGTCCCTGACGTGCGGTGATGGCTCTCGGCCACGTCCCCCGCGAAAGCCCCTGACTCGGCCCTTTCTGCAGAGCTTCCACGCTGCTCCCCCAGAGACGCCGCGTGAATTCAGCTCGTATTCAAAATGTCGAGGTCAGATTGACGTGGTCGGGGCGACTGGACTCGAACCAGCGACCCCCTGCTCCCAAAGCAGGTGCGCTACCACTGCGCCACGCCCCGACGATTGTTGATCTCAGTTACCGCATCTGCTTGGGTGATTGTGCGGTGGTGTCGCACTTTTCTCATGCGGCCGATGTGGGCAAAACCAGGCTCGAAAGGTAGCACGGGCTAGGGAGTTGTCTCCGAGAGAGAGGATCGTTCGACGCATTTGGCGCGGCTGTAACCGTGGATGACATGTTCCCGTTGACCGGGTAGCCGCCATGAAACTCACAGCCATCGTCAGCTCTGCGATCGCCGCCGTTGGCCTCGCAGCTTGTGGATCGACCGCAGTTACGCCGCCTACTGCGCGACCAACGCTCTCGCTAGCAGCCGCTCCGACAGTAGCGTCGACACGCACCGCGTCGCCCAGCCCGACCGCAAGCCCGAGCGCGTCGCCCAGCCCGTGCGTTGTGACTACTGAAGGCCCGCCTGGGACTGGTAGTTGCGAGACGCCGCCTGTGGTCACCGTGACCGCTTGCGACAGCGGCTACGGCTTTGCAGCGGGCGGTGGCGAAATCTCGTGGAGTGGCGCTGATGCCGCTGACGAGTTCACTATCTTCCAGGCTGTCAACGGCAACATCACTATATACCCCGGTGCAGCAGACCCCAGCAACCCCACACCTGCATCTGGCACATATGGACCGCTACCGGCCGGCTACTACACGTACCAGTTCTCAGACAACACGAACGAGTTCGGTGGGCCATTCAGCGGCTCGTTTACGATCCTCAACTGCCCGGTGGTGCCAACACCAACACCGAGCGCAAGCCCGAGCGCGTCGCCCAGCCCGACCGCCTGCGTTCCCAACCCCGAGCGGGGCTACACCGGTAGCTGCGAAACGCCGCCTGTGGTCACTGTGACTGCGTGTGACAGTGGTGGCCACGGCTCAGCGAGTGGCGGCGCAATCTCATGGAGTGGCGCAGACGCCGCTGATGAGTTCACGCTCTTTCTACCCGATGGCGGTGGCAGCATCCAGTTGTATCCCGGCATCGTAGACCCCAGCAACCCCACTCCTGCATCCGGCTCGTACGGCCCATTGACGGCAGGCGCGTACACCTACCAGTTCGTAGACAACACGGACGAGATCTTCAACGGCTCGTTCACGATACTCACGTGCGACGTGCCCAACGCCTCCACCGACACCTTCCCCCACGCGTAAGCGCTCACCCGACGCCAACTCTTACAGTGCGTCGCCTGCTTCACCGCTGGTCGTGAGTCGAGTAGATCGGGAGCATCAAGGCGTACTGGGTGGTGGTGAGCGCGACGGCAGCAGTATCGACGTCGGGTCTAGGCTGCGTGCATGAGTACCGCTGCCAGCCAGGGGCAAAGAGGGCTCGATCTCTTTCTTCGGCCGACCGCGTTCTGGCTCTGGTGTCTCCCGGGCTGCGCCGCGATTGCCGCGGCTGTTCTTAAGGGAAATCACCGACTCTCGCTGACGACGACCGGGATCATATGGACGCTCGCGACCTTGTGGATCGGTGTCGGTTGCGCGTGGAACGCACTGCGCTGCGGCCGCATCCACTGCATCATCCACGGCACGATGTTGCCCCTACTTGCGCTCGTTGGCATTCTCAACGTCATGGGCGTCCTAGCCATCAGTTGGAACATCTACTGGGCGGCGTTTGGGGCCATCCTCATCGCGGGATTCATCCCCGAAATCCTGGGAAAACGGCACTACATCTAGGACTGTGGCGCCGCAGGCGTCTTCGGTAGCGACAATCCGCGGTGGCAGGCCCATGCGCCGCCGATCACCTCGCCCTCGGTGGTGAGCAGTGCCGCAATCCGGCCGCGCCCGTCCGTGTAGTGCTCCGGATGGGTCGTCCCGTCCTCAGCGCGACACGGCCATAGGCTCCAGTCGCCCTCCAGCGGGGCATGGATCGACGCCGACACCTTCACCCACTCGGCGGCGGATGCGCCCTGGTTCGGGAGGTGGTCATCGAAGCCGAGCGCGGGCGATGAAGAGCCGTTCCCAGGCGCCGGCCTCGATGGCCTTGAGCCGGGCGTCCTCATCAGGGGTGAGGTCGTGCCTGTGCTGGGCCGTAGAACGCGTGGTGAGCGCGTCGTCCACTGCCCGCGCAGCCTCGAGGTAGCGTTTGCAGGCGGCGACTCCAGATGCGGCTGCGATCGCGCTCAGCCGTCGGGCGGCCGTTCGGTACGTCGCTGGTAGGCTCGGGCGGATGGGGAACGGTGACTGAGCGAGCGATCCCTCCGACGGCGCGCGAGCGCGCGGCGTTCGATGCCGCGACCACAGGGGGACCCCGGGATTTCGTTCGGGTGTGCCAAGAGCTTGGCAGGGAGCCGGAGCAGATGCTCGACGAATTCGAGGCAGCGCCGTGGCGCTGGTTGACGTATTTCTCGCCGGGAGACCCGGTCACCGACGAAGTGCGGCATCGGCCAATCCAACCTGCGATGCAGGCACGCCTCGACGCCGTTCGCGAGTACATCGAGGCGCCCTGGTGGCGACGCGTTTTCGGCCACCGCGAGGCATTCCAGGAGGTGACCGGACGGTCCTATACGAGGACACGCCTGCCAGGCCGGTGAACCGCCCTCGAGAGCGGGAATTCGCTCCCGGCTAACGCGGTCGCGACCTCGCGGCGGCCGCCCATCGCAAACTCTTCCCCTGTGGACCTCCTCGACGTCGTCATCGTCGTCTTCCTGATCGTTTTCGGGGTGTCCGGCCTGCGTCGCGGACTGAGCGGCGTCGCCCTGGCACTCGCCGGGCTCCTCGCCGGCCTCTTCCTCGGGGCCGTGATCGCCCCGCCGATCGCGAGAGCGATCACCGCGGACCGGTCCACGCAGCCACTCTTCGCGATCGGCATCTTCATCGGCGTCACGTTGCTCATCGAGGGGATCGGCGCCGGAATCGGCTTCCGCGTTCGCCAGCGGACCGAGCACACCGCCCTGCTGGGCAAGGCCGACTCGGCGGTGGGCGCCGTGCTCGGCGTGGTGTCGGCGCTCGCGGCCGCCTGGTACCTCGGGCTCATCTTCTCGCCGAGCTCCTGGGTCAGCCTGGACAAGCAGATCAGCAACTCGGCCATCGAGCGATCGCTCGACCGCTTCATGCCGCGGCCCCCAGGGTTCCTCGCGACCATCGGCAACCTGTTCGTGCCCAGCGACTTCCCAAACCCGTTCTCGACGATCCTGAACACATCCCCGGCGCCGGTAACCATCCCGCCACTGGTCAACACACCCGGCATCCGCGAGGCGGTGGGCGTGACGTCGAAGGTCATCGCCTCGGGGTGTGGTGGCGGGGCCGAGGCCGGGTCATCCTGGCCGCTCGGCGCCGGGTACTTCGCGACCAACGCCCATGTCGTCGCCGGCTCGAACGGCGTGGTGATCGACACGCCGAACAACGGCCAGCACACCGCCCGGGTGGTGCTCTTCGACCCGAACACCGACCTCGCTGTCCTCTACTCCCCGGGACTGGCGCTCCGCCCGCTCGTGCTCGTCGACAGCGACCCGGTGCGTGGCACGGGCGGCGCGGTCATCGGCTACCCGGGCGGCGGTTCAGAGCAGGTCGTCCCCGCCGCTGTCAGCGGCACCGAATCGGCCCGCGGCTACAACATCTACGGCGACACGCTCGTGACCCGCGACATCGAGGTCCTGGCCGCGCAGGTCATCCCGGGCAACTCGGGCGGCCCGATCGTCAACGACGTCGGCCAGGTCATCGGCGTGGTGTTCGCGGCGAGCACCACCGAGCCGAACGTCGGGTACGCCCTGACGATCCCCCAGGTCTACCCCGACCTTCGCGCCGGCGAGCACCGGACGGCGGCGGTCTCCACCGAGGCCTGTGCCGGCTGAGCGACCCTAGCTCAGCCGGCGCGCTGCGGCCTATCCGGAGATCAGCTCGAGAGGAACCCGTTCTGTACGAGCCATGCGTGCGCGACGGCGGTCACGGTCTGGCCCTGAACCTCGACCATGGCGTTGAGTGAGAGCATCACCGGGGTGGTCCACTTGGCCGCCACCGGGGCCATCCAGGCACCGATCGACGGGTGCTGCTGGAGCACGCTCGAGCGGACCACGAGCCCCGCGTTGTCGGGCGGGAACAGGTTCTTGTCGTCGGTCAGCGTCACCTCGTTGTTCACCTGGATTGCAGAGTCGGTGGTGAACACCTCGCCCGCATCGCACTGGCCTTTCGCGATTGCCTTCTCAGCAGTGGTGCCGATCTGGGTGTAATGGAAGCTGGCGGGCGAGGGCCAGCCATAGGTGCTCACGAGCCCCGGCAGACCATCAGGGCGGGTGAGGAATTCGGAGAGGACGCAGACCTTGGTGCTCGCATGCGAGGTCAGGTACGAGCCGAACGCCGCGAGCGAGGTCCCGAAGGTGGACGTCTGACTCGACTTGATTGCGATGCCGTTTGTGTCGTCGAACTGTGTCGGCGCGACCCAGCACAGCTGCTTCGCCTCGTCGAGCGCTTTCACCTTGGCGAAGGCCCCGGGGAGGTCCGTCGGGAACTGTCCTGCGGTCAGGTTGAGGTAACCCGGGTCCGTCAACTCCGTACCCGTGTACTGCCAGTACATATCGATGATTCCGCTGGACAGCGCCTTTCCGAGCGCCGGATCGGCTGCGCTGAATGTGTTCGTGATGGTGAAGCCATGTGCACCGAGCACGTCGGCAGTCATCTGGGCCATCAACTGCTCTTCCGCAAATGACTTGCTGCCAATCGATAGCGTGGCACCACCGCCACTCGCCTGAGAACCCGTCGGGCACGTCGACGCCGCCGCAGTGCCGGACGGCGGGTTGCTACCGGAGTTGCCTCCCCCGCACGCAGCAAGGGTCCCGGGTATCGCGATTGCGATGACCGCGAGTAGCTTGCGCTTCATGGATGTGTTCCTCCACATGTTCCAACTGCTGACATGTCTTAACCGTTGACCTGTTTTGGGACGGCGATGCGCTCAATCATTGAGAGCCCCCAGTCGGCGAGCAAGGCGAGTGAAGCCACCATCACGGCACCGACGAAAACCACCTGATCACTGTTGTTGATACCAGCGGCGATCACGTCCCCGAGGCCGCCTCCACCGATGAAGTTTCCGAGTGTAGCGGTTCCAATGATCAGGACGAGTGCAGTGCGCAGCCCCGCAAAGACCAGTGGTGAGGCAAGCGGCAACTGCACTCGCACCAAAGCCTGCCAACGCGTCATGCCCATTCCGCGTGCGGCGTCGACCGTGGCAGGGTCGACACTTTGAATGCCGGCAACCGTGTTGCGCAGGACAGGGAGCAACCCGTACACCACCAGCGCGATGACGGTGGGGGTGATCCCGAGGCCGAGAAAGGCGAACAGCAGCACCAGGAGTCCGATCCCGGGGATAGCCTGCCCGAGATTCGCTAGCACGAACACCGGCACTCGGACAGCCCTCCCCGCCTGGGCGATCAGCGCCCCGACGGGCACGCCGATCGCGGCGACCAGCGCGAAGGAGACGCCCGACACGAAGACATGCTGGATGGTCTCGCTCATCAGGTTGGGCGCGTTGAGCACCTCGGAGTCGAACCGCCTGCCGACCAGCGTCTGATAGACACCGACCGAGACGAGGATGCCGATCGCGACCCAGATCGGAACGGCGAACGGGCGCAGGCGGTGCATCCAGCGCGGCAGGGTTGGCATCTATCGCGACCTCATCGACGCCGCACGAATGACGTCGGCGTCCACGATGCCGAGGGTCTGGTCGCCATGGATCACGCGGACCCGCCCGTCGGACGAGCGAAGCACAGCGTCGAGCGCGTCGCGAAGGGTTCCGCCGGCGTCGACTGTGGCCTCCGGCGCAGCGCCGTTCCCCGGCGTTAGTTCCACCTCGCTGATGTGGATCAGTGCAAGGCGGCGCACAAGGGGCCCCTCGCCGAGAAATCCGGTGACGAACGCGGACTGCGGGTGAGCCAGCAGGTCCTCCGGGGTCGCGAACTGCTCGAGAACACCGCCCTTGGAGAGGAGCGCCACGCGGTCGCCGAGCTTGACCGCCTCGTCGATGTCATGGGTCACGAAAACGATGGTCTTGCGCACCACGCTCTGGAGCCGCAGCAGCTCGTTCTGGAGGCGCTCCCGAGCGATCGGGTCGATGGCCCCGAAGGGCTCGTCCATCAGCAGGATGTTCGGGTCCGCCCCGAGCGCCCGGGCGACGCCGACCCGCTGACGCTCGCCGCCACTCAGCTCGGAGGGCAGGCGTCGTCGGTAGTCGGCAGCCGGAAGCCCGATGAGGTCGAGCAACTCCTCCACCCGCGCCTGGGTCCGCTGCTTCGACCACCCGAGCAGGCGTGGCACCGTCGCGATGTTGTCGGCGACCGTCTGGTGCGGAAACAGCCCCACCTGCTGGATGACATAGCCGATCGAGCGGCGGAGGTCGTTGACGTCGTATGTCCGGGTGTCGCGGTCGTCGATGCTGATCGTCCCTTCGGTCGGCTCGATCAACCGATTGATCATCTTCAGCGACGTGGTCTTCCCACACCCGGAGGGGCCGACCAGGATGACCGTCTCGCCTGACTTGATCTCGAGCGAGAGGTGGTCGACCGCCAGCGAGGTCCCGTAGCGCTTGACGACGCGATCGAATCTGATCACGTCGCCGCCACCGAGACGCGCCCGCGAGACAGTGCCCGCTGGACGCCAGCCAGGATGAAGTCGGCGAGGATGCCGATGGCCGCCACCGGGATGATCCCGGCGAGCACTGCGTCGAGCGTTCCGGTGGAGCGGCCGATCGCCGAGAGGATCGTCTGGCCGAGGTCGTCGACCCCGACCGTCGCGCCGACGGTGGCAATCGCGACGATCATCACCGTCGACTGCCGGATGCCCCCAAGCACGACCGGCACCGCAAGCGGGAGCTCAACCTTCAGGAGCACCTGGCGTGGGTTCATCCCCATGCCGCGCGCCGACTCCACCACTGCGGGGTCCACCGCCTTGATACCGGCGCGCGTGTTCCGGGTCACGGGCAGCAGGCCGTAGAGGATGAGCCCGACGATGACCGGCGGATTGGCCAGACCGAACCAGATCGAGAGCAGACCGAAGAGGGCGAAGCTCGGCACCGTCAGGATCGTGCTGGTAACCGCCAAGATCACTGTGGACAGGGGCTCGGACCGCGCGGCAGCGATGCCCAGCCCGAGCCCGATCGCGCTCGTGATGGCGATGCACTCGCCGACGATCTCGAGGTGGGTGGCGATCTGGGGCTCGATCGAGCTCCAGTTTTCAGAGATGTATTGAAAAACGCTCACATTTGTGAGGCGTCAGTATCCATAACCTCCAGGGGTCGGTGTGGGGGTCGCTCCCGCGCCGGTTGTCCCACCCGTGGACGTGGAGGTCGTGCCCGGCATCGCGGCGAACCACTTGCCCAGGACCCCGTTACCGTTCGTCTGGCCGGCGGCGGTGTCACTGGCGAATGTGTGCAGCGGCCAGCCGTTGTAGGTGACCTCGGTGGCTGACGCGCCGTTCACCATGACCGAGACGGTGGCGAGCGTCCCGGTGGCGCCCGATGCCGCGGTGGGCGCTCCCGTCACCACCAGCGGCGGCCAGGTGGTCAGGCATCCGCCGGTGCAGGCGCCGAGCGTCGAGTTCTTCTCGGGTAGGAAGTAGTACAGGGTGTAGCCCCTGGAGTCGGTCAGCACCGTACCGAGCGGTGTGGTCGCGGTGGCGATGGTCGAGCCCGACGAGGCGGCCCCGCCGGTGCCGCTCGAAGACGTGGTGGTCCCGGCCGCGCCGCAGGCGGCGAGCACCCCTGCGCCGGCCAGGGTCAGGACGATTCGTCGCATGGTGATCCTCCGCTGTGGTCGATGCAATGAGTACGCCACCGTGTTACGTGCCTCGAGCTCGGCCGCGTATTCTCGACGCATGTGCCGAAGCATCAAGACCCTCCGTGGCGCGGAACCCCCGGCGGATGACGACGACGCTCGCGCGGCCGCGCTCCAGTTCGTGCGCAAGATCAGCGGCTACCGAGCGCCGTCCAGGGCGAACCAGCCGGCCTTCGACGCGGCCGTGCATGAGGTGACCGCGGCGACCACACGCCTGCTCGAAGGTCTGCAGAAGCCCGCCTGAAGCGGCGATCATCGAACGGCGGATAATTCGCCGATGCGATCAGGCCGGATGCACTACTCCGAGTCGTTCGCTCGCATGGT
Source organism: Candidatus Dormiibacterota bacterium (assembly GCA_049283735.1). GTDB lineage: Bacteria > Chloroflexota > Dormibacteria > Aeolococcales > Aeolococcaceae > Palsa-851. The sequence continues at coordinate 41,667 of JBAPWO010000038.1, read as the reverse complement.
GATGCTGCCGTTGACAGTCCCGCCATCGTCGACCCGAAGCCGTGAGGCACGAACATCACCGAGCACAATGCCGCTGCCGGCAACCGTGAGCCGTCCGTGCGCGACCACGTCGCCGGTCACATTGCCGCGAACAGTGACGTTGCGCCCATCGATGCGTGCGCGCACCGTGGCCGAAGCCTCGACATCGACGTCGCCCGACGCGTTGATCTCACCCTCGGCAGTCCCCTCGATGTGGAGATCGCCTTCGAGTGTGAGCGACCCGTTGAGGACATCGCGTGGCCCCAGAGTGACTCCCTTGGCACCAGAGGCGCCGTTTCGGTGACCCCCGCGTGGAATGGACGCCTCCTCGACTTCAGTGATGTTCTCCATGGATGTGTCCTCTCCTTCTCGTCCGCTGCTCGACACATATCCTACTGATATGGCGGCTCCTTCGCGGGCCGTACCGACGTACGATTCCGTGACGGCGGTCGCCACGCCGGACACCTTCCGGCAGCTGCAACTCGACTTCTACCGCGAAGCAGCGCATCGGTACGACTCCTGGGCGGGTGGCGCAAACGTTCGTGCCGCCGAACGTCTTGCGGCGTTTGCCGACCTCGAGCCTGGCGAACGAGTGATCGACGTGGGCTGCGGAACCGGCCTGGTGAGCAGGTCACTCGGAATCGGCGCTTCGACCCTCGACCACATGGCCATCGACCTCTCTCCCGACATGATCACCCACGCTCGCGAGCAGGCGAGCGGTGCGCGCGGCGTGCACTACTCGGTGATGGACGCGCACGACCTCGTCTTCAATGACGACATGTTCGATGTGGCAATCCTCGGCCAGTCGCTGGCGTGCCTCGAGGATCCGTGGCAGGCATTTTCAGAGATTCGGCGCGTGCTGAAACCGAACGGGCGGATTGCGGTGTCGTGCCGGTGCAGGAGCCTGTCGACACCCGCGCAGGGAGTGTTCTTCGAGCGCCTGGAACGGCTTGCCATCCGGCGTGCGCGGACGCCGTCGCATCACGCGCTGTTCGGTGAACCGTGGGTGCTCACGAACATGCTGGAGATGGCTGGGTTCACCGATATTCGCGTCACCCAGCTGCTTGTCGGTGTGCACGCCGCCGACGTGCACGAATGGACCGAGATGATGCGCTGGTCAGGTCCGTGGCCGCACGCGATGATCGGGTTGTTGAGCCCCGGCGCTCGCACCACGTTCGAGGAAGAGCTCGACCGCACGATGCACCGCCTGGGCGAAGGTGACTACGCGTTTCACGGCGCATTCACCCTCGCTACCGGGCGGCTTCGCGACCAGTCCCCAGCTCAGCCCACTTCTGAGTCCGAACCTGAGGAGACGCCGGATGTCTCCGCGGTGCGCTCGTCGCTATACGCATCGGACTCGGAGCCTCCGTCCTCGTCGTAGGCTCCGTGCTCGCCCTCGTTGAGCGGTGATCCGGTGAGGTCGTGCACCTCGTTGCGTCGCGCAGGTGGCGCGTCGCCCGCCGGCGTCATCGTGATGGTGCCGTTCAGCGTGGCACCGTCATCCACGCGCAGTCGCGCGGCACGGACCTCGCCGGCGAACGACGCGCTCTCGTCGAGCGTCACGAGCTCGCGCGCGACGATGTTGCCTTCGACAATGCCGCTGACAACAATATCCCGAGCCGAAATCTGCGCGCGCGCGGTACCGGTCGAATGGATGTTGACCTCACCGGTTGCCGACACCTCGCCCTCGAGGGTGCCCTCGATGCGAACGTCGCCATCGACGGTCAGCGTGCCGACGAGTGAATCGCGCGGTCCGAGGACGACGATACCGGGTGCCGCCGGTGTCGCCGGCGCTGCTGCGGTCGCCGCGCCACGACGCCCACGCGCTCGGCTCGATGTCGATCTTCCGGTGTCGCTCGCGTCCATGGCGGCTCCTTCGCTACGGCTCGGCGGACTGGGGAGGGGCGTAATCGTACGAGTCCGTCCGGGTCGCGAGTCAGGCGTCGAGGTAACGAATTGCGAAACGTCGCTGAGGATGTCTGCCAGCGAGGCCTCAACCGGAGGGTGGTGTCGGCGACGGCGGTGGCTGGCAGGCATTCGTCGGGATTATCGGCGTCGCGATGCCGGCGACGATGGCGTTCGAGCGTCTATTGCGGCGGCGGGGCGGCGGCGAGCGTGACCTTGGCCTGATGCTCCCCGCCGGAGGTGTCGCGCCACGCCACGATCACTGATTGGCCGGAATGATCGCCCTGGAGGATCACCGTGAGCGAGGACCTGGAGTCCACGGGCATGCCGCCCAGGGAGGTGATCACATCGCCGGTGGCAAGCGCGGTCCTGGATGCGGGCGACCCGCTCACGACACCGGTCGCGCACGCACCCGAGCCCGCGATGAGGAGCGCCCCGGGGGGTGACGTGCTGTCCTGAACGCAGACCCCCAGCAAGGCTCCCGCGGGTGGCCTCGACGGTTGCGCCAGGATCTGATGGGCGTAGTTGATCGCGGTGTCGATCGGGATCGCAAACGCCTGGACCGCGCCCGCCCCGACGCCCCTGCGAGTGCCACTCGCGGCCGTGTCGATGCCGATGACCTTGCCGTCGCCGTTGACGAGCGGGCCGCCGGAGTCGCCAGGCTGGATCGGGGCATTGGTCTGAATCATCCCGCTCAGGTTCTCCGGGTTCTGGCCGGTCTGATCGGACGCCGTGATCTGCTGCCCCAGTGCCGTCACCGTGCCCGGCGCCGCAACCGGCGCGCCCCCGCGCCCCTGGGCATTGCCGAGCGCGGTGACACTGTCCCCGACCTGCACGCTCGACGAGTCGCCGATCGGCGCCGTCGCAAGGCTCGTGGCCCCCTGCAACTGCAGCAGCGCGATGTCGTGGGTGGCGTCCTGGCCGATCAGGACGGCGGGATACGTGGCGCCGGTCGCGGTCAGCTGGACGCTGATCGCCGCCCCTTCGCCGTCGATGACATGGTTGTTGGTGAGCACGACCCCGGATGAGGTGAGCACGATGCCCGTCCCCGCCGCCGCCGTACCATCGAGGAGCGTCGTGTCGATGTCAACGACGGCTGCCTCGACGCCCGCCGTGTTCCCGGAGCCGCCGATACCGCGGGTCGCGATGACCGCGGTCGCGGCCGCGCTCGCGGCAAAAATAAAGATGACCAGAAAAACGCCGAGCATGACGAGCCGCGACGTCCGCCTCGGTGGCGGCGGAGGCTCATAGGTGTAGTACTGCTGGGGCCACCATCCGGGCGCCGCAGGCGGGGACGTCCATCCGGCGCCGACCCACGGGTCGTTCGAATGTCCTCCCCCAGGCCACGCCGGCGCTCCGGCGGGGACCTCCTCCTCGCTCATGCCTCCTTATTGTCGCCATTTCCGACTGTCGAGTGCATGACGAGAGACCCCCGCGCACCGCGCCTGGCACGGCGCGGACGCGGGGCTCCGTGGTCGAACCGGCAGGCCGGTCCGACCCGACTACATGACGTTGAAGGTTTCCGCGACCTCGATGCTTGCACCGCCCCCGAGCACCGGGCATCCCTTGGCGAGCGTGACAGCCGCGTCGATGCCGTCCGCCTCGATCAGGCTGTATCCGGTGGCCTTGTTTGCGCCGCCTCCGTCCGAAACCGACCCGTCGCTGGCAATCGTCTTGGACTGTCCGACCGGGTTGCCGCCGTCAGCGAGCGCCGGGCCGAGGTTCTGGAACCACGTTCCCCAGGCGGCCATCACCTTCGCCTGAGCCTCCTCGCCCTCGGGCATGCTTCCGCCGTGGTAGACGAGCAGATATTTCGCCATGTCGTGCCTCCTTGTCCTGGTCAGCTGATGTTCGCGCCGATGGCGCGGATGACGGTGGGTTCGAGGCGCGTCTCGAGCAGCGCGCGCTCCGACGGGTTGTCGGTCAGCTCGATGGCGCGGCGATCCGCATCGGCCGCCTCGCCGAGCCTGCCGAAGCGGCGAAGCAATTCCGCGCGCGTCGCCCAGTACAGGTGGTACCCGTCGAGGTTGGCGCGAAGCGCGTCGAGCTCCTCCATCGCGGGGACCGGCCCGGCCACGTGCTCCAGCGCGATCGCGCGATTCAAGCGCACCACCGGGCCCGGATTGAGGCGCACGAGTGCGCCATACAGCGCGAGGATCTGCGGCCAGTCGGTTTCCTCGAACGTGGGTGCCTCTGCGTGGCAGGCGGCGATGGCGGCCTGCAGCCAGTAGGACCCGGGCCGGCCGAGCCGCCGGGCCTGCTCGAGCAGCGCGCCCGCCTCGGCGATCGCGGCGTGGTCCCAGCGGGTGCGGTCCTGGTCGCGCAGCAGGATGAGTGCGCCGCCATCGTCGAAACGCGTCGCCCGGCGCGACTCGTGGAGGCGCATCAAGGCGAGCAGGGCGAGCACCTCCGGCTCCTCCGGCAGCATTCGGGCGACCAGCCCGCAGAGCCAGAGGGCATCGACGCAGAGGTCGCGGCTCGTGGAGACGTCGGGGCCGCTGCCGAGGTAGCCCTCATTGAAAACGATGTACAGCGAGGCGAGCACCTCGGCGAGCCGATCGGGCAGCTCGTCCGCGCCGGGCACTCGGTACGGGATGTGCGCGCCGACGATCTTGCGCTTGGCACGCACGATGCGCTGCGCCATGGTCGCCTCGGATACCAGAAACGCGTGCGCGATCTGGCTCGTGGTCATGCCCATGACCGCGCGGAGCGTCAGCGCCACCTGGGCGTCGCGGGCCAGGGCTGGATGGCAGCAGGTGAAGATGAGACGGAGCCGATCGTCGGGATCGGAGCGCACATCCGGCGCCCAGCCGTCGGTCAGCAACTGGAGCTTGGCCCGGTAGGTCGAATCCCGCCGCAGGCGATCGATCGCGCGTCGCCGCGCGGTCTGGAGGAGCCAGGCGGCGGGGCGCTCGGGGACCCCGTCCAACGGCCATCGCTGCAGGGCCACGACCACCGCGTCCTGCACGAGGTCCTCGGCGAGGTCGAAGTCACCGGTGATCCGTACCAGAGATCCGCAGATGAGGCCGACCTCGGCACGGAAGACGGCATTCATCGCCTCGCTGGTCGGATCGTTCGCCATGGCGCCCACGAGCCCGGGCGTCTCAGCCGACCGGATGGTGGGGCATGTCTTCGTGGCTCACGACCGGGCGGATCTCAACGGCCTGGTCCGTTGGCGGCCACTGTTTTGCAATGGCGATCGCCTCGTCCAGGTCGGCGACGTCGATGGTCACGAATCCCGCGACGTTCTCCTTGCTCTCCATGAACGGGCCGTCGGTGACGAACGGCCGCCCTTCCTGGAAGCGAATCGTGGTCGCCGTGTTCGAGGGCTGCAACTCCTCACCACCGCGGAGCTTGCCATCGCGGTCGATCGTGGCAAACCACTCGTCGATCGCCGCGTACTGAGCGCCCCGAGCCTCGTCGTCGAGGATCGATTCCTCGTTCCTGATGAACAGCAGCATGTACTTCACTGATTCAGCTCCCTTGGCGTCCGGATGAGACGTCCCAATCATGACGACGAACGGGAACGGCCCAAATCGACAGGTCGATTCCGCCGAACCGGCCATCCTCGCGCGTGTCAGGCTATCTCGCCGTGGCTGACTGGAGCGTCACCGGGCGGGCCCGCCTCGGCGGCGGGGATCGATCGAGCGTCGATCACCTTAGGCGGGCGTGCGAGGCAGCCGACCCTCTCGATCTGAAGGTCGAGCTCGACGAAGCCGACGACCTCGAGCGTCCGATTCACTTTCTCGCCGAGACCGGGGGTGACGTGATCGGCTACGCCGGGCTCACCCCGGGCGACGAGGCCGAGGTTTGCGGGATGGTCCACCCATCGTGGCGACGTCGCGGAGTGGGCACCGCGCTGCTCGCTCGGGTGCGCGACGCCGCCACCAGCCTCGGGCGGGACAGCATCCTGGTCATCTGCGAGGATCCGGGACCCCAGGCGCTCGCCTGGATGCGCCGCCTCGGCGCCACCCTCGAGTCAGCGGAGCGGCGCATGGTCGTCCGGCTCTCCACGCCGCCCGGCGGTCCCGTCACGTCCGATCCGCCCCTGGAGGTACGCCCAGCATCCGACGCCGATCACGATGCGGTCGTCCTGGTGCTGGGTGAGGAGTTCAGCGATCACCCGCACGAGCGGCGGCTCGTCGCAGTTGAAGGCGCGACCGTGGTCGGAACCCTTCGCCTGATCGACGCCTCGCACCGCACGATGATCTATGGGTTCGTGATCGGCGAGCGCCGCAGGGGCCAGCGGCTCGGGACGCGCATGCTCGCCGCGGTGATGGCGCAGCTGCGAGCCGAGGGAGCCGGTGACGTGGCTCTCGAGGTTGATCCAAGCAACACTCCGGCGATCCGGCTCTACGAGCGGTTCGGCTTCGAGACCGTCACCACGTATCGCTACATGCGCCTGTCACGGCTCACGGAGCGCTGACGGGGACGCCGGCCGACCGACGTTGAGGACGACCTTGCCCGTGACCTTTCGCTCCAGCAGGTCGCGAGCAAGCTCCCCACCCCGGGTCCAGTCTGCCTCGACGTCGATGTGCGGCTTGAGCAAACCCGCTGCCGTCAGCGCGAACAGTGATCGGAGATCCGCCGTCGCGCTGTGCGTGTGGCGGAGCTCGACGAAGATCAACATCGAGCGCAGCGTCGCGCCGATGTGGGCGCCGAACCAGCGCGGGCCGAGCGCGGCCGGCTCCATGAGTGTCGATGCGTAGGAGACAACGGTGCCGCCCGGCGCGACGGCGTCGAGACATTGGGTGAGGACCTCGCCGCCGACTCCGTCAAGGATGTGGTCGTACGGGCCCTGCGCATCCCGGATTTCGCGAACGACGTGGTGACAGTGTGCCGCGGCGGCGGCGTTCGCCTCGGGGTTGCGGATCAGGCCTGTCACGGTCATCTGTGCGGCCCGCGCCAGCTGCACGGCGAGGTGCCCCACGCCGCCGGACGCACCGGTGATCAGCACGCTCTTGCCCACCGGGAATCCGCCGAGGGCAAGCGCCCGGAATGCGGTCATCCCCGCGAGCGGCATGCACGCGGCTTGCGCAGGCGTCACGCCGTCTGGCACGGCCGCGAGGTAGTCCAGGGGAACCGCGACCAGCTCTGCCCAGGCTCCGCTGTTGACAAGGCCCGCGACTCTGGTCCCGACCGGTGGACCGGTTCCGCCTTGCGCGGCGCGCTCGACGATGCCGCAGACATCCCAGCCGACCTGCTGGGCTGCCGGTGAGCTCTTCGCGCGCGACACCTCGCCGCGGTTCAGGCTCGTCGTCTCCACGCGCACGAGCACGTCGGTAGCCCCGGGCTCGGGGTCGGGCACCACGGTGACGCGCAGCAGCTCATCGTCGCCGGTCGTGGTGAGGGCAAGCATCTCGGGAATCTCCAGTCTTGTCGGACCGCGGAAAGATAAGGCTGCGATGGTGCGCCTTGAACTGATCAGGCGCGAACTTGGAGTCCCCGCTCCACAGCGATAGCCCGAGACATCCGGCCTCTTACAGCGCGCAACTCTCGTCGGTGCAGGTGGTATCGACGTCGCCGGCGCCGACCATCTGCAAGGGGTGAGCAGCGGTCCACGCCTCTACCAGGGCACCGAGGATCAAATCGGACGGCTGTGCGCCGGAGACACCATAGGCGCGATCGAGCACGAAGAAGGGGACTCCGGCGATTCCCAACTGGCGCGCCTCCAGTTCGTCGTGACGAACGTCGTCGGCGTAGGCGTCGCCGTCGAGCACCGCGCGAGTGCCCGACTCGTCGAGCCCGACCTCGACCGCGAGCCGCGCCAGGACGTCGGGCTCGCCGATCGCCGCTCCCTCGACGAAATAGGCCGCCATCAGACGTTCCTTGAGCGCGTCCTGCTTGCCGGCCGTCTGCGCGTAGTGGATCAGGCGGTGTGCGTCGAACGTGTTGCCGGACCGGGCCCGGTCGAGGTGGAAGTCCAGCCCCTCGGTCGCGGCGTTGGCCGTGACCCGCGCCTGCGCGGCCTCCGCGGTGGCGCGGCTCATGCCGTATTTGGCGGCGAGGCGCTCCACGGGATCACCCTCCGACGTGGGCGGCGCGCTCGGATCGAGCTGGAAGCTGCGCCAGGTGACCGTGACCTCCTCGCGATGGTCGAAGGCGGCCAGGGCGTGCTCGAAACGGCGCTTGCCGATGTAGCACCAGGGACAGACGACGTCGGACCAGATCTCAACATCCATGGTTCGGTTGTACCCGATCAGCCGCCGATCACGCGTCCGCGGCGCGGATTCGGAATTCCCGGCGGCGGGTACAACAAGCGCCAGAAACCCCCGAGTCGATCGTTCCGACGGCCGGCCATAGAGACTGAACATGCCAGAACTGACCTCCGAACTCCTTCCCATCCTGCAGCTCGACGACGTCGTCGTCCTGCCCGGCATGACCGCCACCCTGGCGGTCGAGAGTGACCAGCAGCGGGCCGCCATGACGGCCGCGCAGAACGGCAACCGCCTGATACTGCTCGTCCCGCATGTCGGCGGCCGGTTCTCCGCGATCGGCACCGTCGCCCAGGTCGTCGAGTCGGGTCAGCTGCCCTCCGGCGCAGAGGTCTCGATCCTCAAGGGCCTGCACCGCGCCCGCCTCGGTGGCGGCCAGTCCGACATCGGTGGGGCGCTCTGGGTCCAGGTCGAGCCACTCCCCGACGGCGACCCCAGCGACGCGGCGCGCGAGCTGGCGCGTGAGTATCGAGCCCTCATCGAGAACCTCCTCGAGCTGCGCGGCGCCGGCCGGGCCATCGAGGCGGTCCGATCGGTTCGGCATCCGGGTCACCTCGCCGATCTGGCCGGATACTCGCCCGACTTCAGCATCGAGCAGAAGGTCGAGGTGCTCGAGACGCTCGACATCGAGCAGCGGCTCTCCCGGCTCATCGCCTGGACCAAGGACGTGCTCGCCGACGCGTCGGTGCGCGAGAAGGTTCGCACCGAGGTCAACGAGGGGATGGAGAAGACGCAGCGAGACTTCCTGCTGCGCCAACAGCTCGAGGCGATCAAGAAGCAACTCGGCGAAGGCGGCGACGATGTCGCGGCCGGGTACCGGGCTCGCCTCGGGAGCGCCGGCATGCCTGAGAACGTCCGCGCCGAGGTCGAGCGCGAGCTGGACCGTTTCGAACGGACCAGCGAGCAGAGCCCGGAGCACGGCTGGATCAGGACGTACCTCGACTGGATGTTCGAGATTCCTTGGAACGTCCGCTCGGAGGACAACCTCGATCTCGGCGAGGCGCGCCGCATCCTCGATGAGGACCACACCGGCCTCGAGGACGTGAAGCAACGCATCATCGAGTTCCTGGCCGTCCGGAAGCTCCGCAGCGAGCGCGGCATCACCGTGCTCGGTGGCGGATCCGGAGCGATCATCACCCTGGTCGGACCTCCGGGCGTTGGCAAGACGTCGCTCGGCGAGTCGGTTGCCCGGGCGCTGGGCCGGAAGTTCGCACGCATCTCGCTCGGTGGGATCCACGACGAGGCCGACATCCGCGGCCACCGACGCACGTACGTCGGCGCGCTCCCCGGGCGGATCGTCCGCGCCCTCAAGGAAGCCGGTACCAAGAACCCGGTGATCATGCTCGACGAGATCGACAAGGTCGGTAGCGACTGGCGTGGCGACCCCTCCTCGGCGTTGCTCGAGGTACTCGATCCCGCGCAGAACAACACTTTCCGCGACCACTACCTGGAGGTCGACCTCGACCTCTCCGAAGTGCTCTTCATCCCGACGGCAAACGTGTGGGAGACGATCCCCGCGCCGCTGCTCGACCGCATGGAACTGATCCGTCTCGATGGATACACCGAGAACGAGAAGGTCGCGATCGCGCGCGACCACCTCCTCCGGCGGCAGGTCGAACATGCCGGGCTCAGGCCCGAGGAGATCAGTGTCACCGATGCCGCCATCCTCGCGGTCATCACCGACCACACCCGCGAGGCGGGTGTCCGCAACCTCGAGCGCGAGCTCGGCAAGATGACCCGAAAGGTCGCGACGCGTATCGCCGGAGGAGACCTGGTCGCCCCGTTGGAGATCACCCCGGAGCAGGTGCGCGAGCTCCTTGGCAAGCCCAAGTTCGACAACGAGGTGGCCGAGCGCACCGCCGTCCCAGGCGTTGCAACCGGCCTCGCGGTCACCGGCACCGGCGGTGATGTCCTCTTCATCGAAGCCGCCAATGCCCCCGGGGACGGGAAGCTCACGCTGACCGGCCAGCTTGGCGACGTGATGAAGGAGTCGGCGCAGATTGCGTTGTCGTACGTACGCGCCCATGCCGTGGCCCTGGGGATCGACCCCGAGGCCGCACGCCAGAGCTTTCACATCCATGTCCCGGCCGGCGCCGTGCCCAAGGACGGGCCGTCGGCGGGCGTCGCGATGACGACGGCGATGGTCAGCCTGCTGACCGGACGGCCGATGCGCAGCAGTGTGGCGATGACCGGTGAGGTCACACTCCAGGGACTCGTGCTCCCGATCGGAGGCGTCAAGCAGAAGGTGCTCGCTGCCCATCGGATGGGTCTGCGTGAGGTGATCCTGCCGCGGCGCAACGAGAAGGACATCGAGGACGTGCCCGAGAGCGTGCGCGACGTGATGACCTTCCACCTGGCAAGCCGCGTCGAGGAGGCCATTGACGTGGCGCTCGAACCGACCGTCACCACGGTGTTCGCCGCCGCGTAAGTGCCGCAAGCGACGGTGCGCTGTGCCTGCGCAGCGCACCGTCTGCGCACGCCGCTACCGCGGTGAGGATCGCGCTGGAACTTCCGACTGAAACGCGAAAAGCAGCAGCAGCGCTGGAATCAGCAGGACCGAACCGATCGCCAAAGCCACGACGAGCGGCAGCAGCGTCTGTTCCGGGGCGGCGGCGCCGCTCACCGTGATCACCCCGGCGAGAACGTCGGGGTATTGCGCCACGCCCCATGCCCAGAGCACGGCCACCACGGCGAGTGCGGCGGTGACACGCACGGCGACATAGCGTCGCTGCAGAAGCAGGACGAGCGACAATCCGCCGAAGACGATACTGGCCACGACAAGCACAAGGCCCCGTTGGGTGAGACCGTTGAAGAGACGGGGTGCGTCGGCATGCAGCACGGCGATACCCACCATCGCGGTCACTCCGGTCACCACGCCCATGACGATGGCGCGAAGTCGGAACTGGAGCGCGAGTGCCTGCTCGTTATGCCGCTGGCAATCCTGCGTCAAGTAGACCGCCGCGAGGTAGGCGGAGACCTCCACCGCCAGCACACCGCCCAGAATCGATGTGGGATTCAACCAGCTGGTGATCACGTCGCCTCGAGCGATGCCCAGTGGGACGCGTCCGGACGCGATCGCGCCGGCAATCGTTCCCAGAAAGAACGGCGTCACCACCGACGAGATGGCAAAGGCGGCGCCGAATGCTCGCCGCAGCTGAAATTCAGACACGGCACCACGAAAGGCGAACGCTGAGCCTCTGAGGATCACGCCGAACGCGGTCGCGATCAGCGGGACGTACAGCGTCGACGCGATCGCGGCGAACACCGTGGGGAACCCGGTCCAGGTCACGACCAGCGCGAAGATCAACCAGACGTGGTTCGCCTCCCACACCGGGCCGATCGACTCCGCGATGCGATTCCGCTGCGCGGCGCCGGCCGTCGCCGACCCGGCGAGAAGGTCCCAGAGTCCAGCGCCGAAGTCGGCGCCGGCGAGGAGCACGTACGCGGTGATGCCGCCCCAGAGAAAGACGAGCACGACGTTGGCGAGCACGCTGCCGCTCACGGTTCGGCGCGCCTGATGCGGCGCAGCACCAACAGCGTCGTCGCGGTGAGTCCTGTGTAGACGATCACCAGCACGACCAGCCCCCAGTACAGCCCCGGCGCGGGATTCACCGCGTCCGACGTGCGCATCACCTGGTACACGATCCACGGCTGCCGTCCCACCTCGGTTGTGATCCAGCCGCACTCCATCGCGATCACCGCCCCGGGGCCGGCGACGAGAGCGGCTCGAAGGAACCATCGGGAGCCCGGCGGCCCACGCCGCCGGATCCAGCGGATCAACAGCCAGGCACCAAGCCCGAGAAGGAGAAAACCGATCCCCACCATGGTGTCGAAGGCCAGGTGGATGAGCGTGACCGACTGGGGGCGATCGTCGGCCGGGACGCTGTCGAGACCGACGACGGTCGCATTCGCATCACCTTTGGCCAGGAACGCGAGCACATGAGGCAGCACGATGGCGAAGCGCAGCTGACCGTCGATGAAGAGGCCGCCAATGTGCTCGCCGGCTCCAGCCTCGGTGTGTGCGAGCCCCTCCATAGCCGCGAGCTTGATGGGCTGGGTGTCGGCGACCTCGCGTGCGGCGATGTCACCCACGACGATCTGGGCCGGCGTGATCAGGGTTGCGACGATCAGAGGAAGCATCAGTCCGATGCGGTGGTAGCGGTCATTCCTGCCGCGCAGCCGCGCCGCGGCATACACGCTGGCAACCAGAAAGCCAGTCACCATGAACGCGGCAAGGATCATGTGCACCGTCTCCACGGTGGTCGCGGGATTGAACATTGCGACCAGTGGCTGCGGATTGGTGACCCGCCCAGCGACGAGTGTGAATCCTTGGGGATCGTTCATCCACGCATTGGCGGTGACCACGAAGAACGCCGACGCGACGCCGGCCACGGCGACCGGAATGCCACTGGCGAGGTGGCGCATCGGGGTCAGCCGATCCCAGGCGTGGAGATAGATCCCGAGAAAGATCGCCTCGATGAAAAAGGCGAATCCCTCGAGCGCGAACGGGAGACCGAACACGGCGCCGAACTCGCCCATCAGGCGGGGCCACAGCAGGCCCATCTCGAAGGAAAGAATGGTCCCCGAGACGGCACCGACCGCGAAGAGCACACCAGCAACTTTCGCCCACGTGCGAGCGAGTCGCGCGGCGTCCGCGTCTCCGTGGATTCCGCGCCACTCGGCGATCAGGATGAGCGCCGGAAACCCGACCCCGAGGCAGGCGAAGATGATGTGCCAGCCGAGCGACAAGCCCATCTGGGCGCGCGCCGCTCCGAGGTTGGAGGCGGCGTCTCCAAGCACGCTCACGACGGACCGGGGCGCGCAAGCACGCGCGGTAGCTTACGCTCGGCCTGCGCGCCGAGGCGCACCCATCGTCACCCTTGCGCGTGCGGTAGAGAATGGAGGCTGCAAGCAACGGCGACCCGCGTTGATGGTGGAACATCCTTCGCGGGTCGCCTCCTCGAATCATCCAGGGTCCGGCGCCGCTGGATCAGTACGGAAGCGAACCGTGGTGGACGTTCGACGCATTTGCGCGGATGTAACCGTGGAGGACATGTTCCCGTTGAGTGGGTAAAGGGAGACGTGAAACTCACAGCCATCGCCTGTACTGCGATTGCCGCCGTTGGCCTCGCAGCATGTGGATCAAGTCCTGCGACACCGACTGCGCGGCCAACCCTTGAGCCGACCGCAACGCCCGTGCCGACTCCATCACCCACTCCGCCGCTGGTTGCAACTGCACTGGGGACCGGGAGCGGTGTGCAGCTTTCCCTGGTCGGTGAGGACGGCAGCGTCGCCGCCACGGTCGACGACGCTGGAGGAGTCGACGGCGCCTCGTACTACGTCGGGTCCCACCATGTCTATTTCATCGATGGCGCCACCGTGGAGGCGGTCGGACGCGACGGCACCGTCACCAACGTTGGCCAGGTGCCGCAGGTGAGCACCACGGTCGCCGCGCCCGATCTCCAGAAGTACAGCGCGTTTGCCGTATCCCCCGACGAGACAACGCTCGTGTTCGGCCTCCCCCTTGCCGTCAGCGGCGAAAACGGTGCGACCACCGACCACTCGCAGCTCTGGACCGAGCCCACGGGCGGCACCGCCGCATCCGCGACCATGGTCTACGACGACGCCAACAACAGCGACAACGGCGGCGAGGTCCTCATGCCCTTCGCGTGGAGCAATACAGGAATCTCGGTTGCAGAGATGTGCAAAGGACTCGGCGGAGCAGGACCGTTCCTCGAGTTCACCGGCTGCGCCCAAGCCACGTTTGATCCAACCACGCGGGCGCTCACGCCCCTCATTGTCAATAACGACGGGGAAGGGTATCTCTGCTCCGTGCCCACCGCACCCGGCTCGGTGTGCGTTACCGAGGGTGCGTCGACCTTGACGGTTGCGCGCAGCTCGGGCACCCAGACGCTGACCCTGCAACCTGCAAACGCAACGTACTACGGTGCCGTGAGGGTGTCCGGCGACGGACATTACCTGGCGTACAGCGCGTACGTGGGGAACTTCGGTTCTGGTTATTACGTGACCACGGTCGTGAATCTGAGTACCAACGCCACGGTTTCCGCCTTGCGGGATTTCGCGCCGGAGGAGTGGCTCGCCGACGATCGTCTCGTCGTGTCGGAGGACGACTACCAGCAGGGAGGGACCTGGTTGCTCTCGACCGGGTTCACGAGCCCCCGCAAGATCTCACCCAACCCGCCGGTGGGCGCCCTAGGGGTGCTCCCGCAGCACATCCCGCTGGCGTAGCCGGCTCAGCCGCCGGCTGTTCTACCGAGACTGCTCATCGCCCACCAGTCATGCCGGCACCCCGTGCGGCAAGCGATTTGGGTGAGGCATTTGCGAGCAGCCGTTCAACGCGATCCAGCCATGGGCGTGCCCCGAGCGGCTCGAACAGCCCGCGGGACTCGAGAGCGAACGCTGCCGCGTCTTCGTGGCGGCCCAGGCGGTCGAGCCATTCGGCGAGCTCCACCAGTGTCACACCCCGCTCGAATGGCATCCCGAGATCGCGAAACTCCGCGATGGCCGCCGTGAAGCCCGCCTCGACGGCATCGAGGTCACCACGGAGTGCACAGACGCGTGCCCCAAGGCGTGCGACCTGACCGCGAAGCGAAGGCGTGACCAGCCCGGGACTGGCCCGGTGCACCATGTCCAGCATCGCTTCAGCTGCTTCGAGGTCACCGAGGTCGAGCGCCGCGTCGACACCCTGCGCGATGGCCCGCTTGATACCGATGTCCGTCAACCCAAGGACAGGAAGATGCTCGATGACCTGCTGGGCCTTGGAGAGAGCTTCGGCGCGCTTGCCTTCGGCGTTGAGCAACTCGGCTTCCACACAGCCCATGCGCGCCCGGATCTCATCATTGTGCTCATCCATACGCGCCTTCGCCACGTCGCATACCCGGCGGGCAGTCTCGAGGTCTCCTCGGCGGACGTGGATCGGCACCAACTCGCCAACCCGAACAGACGCCCACTGCATCGCCTCCAACTCTTCGGCAGCCACAGCCTCATCCGCGGACGCGAGTGCCTCGTCCCAACGGCCCAGCGCGACAAGCGGGATGATGTTCCCGAGGAGTGCCGTGAGTTCGCTGGCGCGGTCGCCCGTTCGGCGAGCCAGTTCTAGCATCGTCCCGGTCAGCTCGAGCACCTCCAGGCACCGGTCTGAAGCTTCGAGTGACACAGCCAGGTTGTTCCAGGCGCGAAATGCAGCAGTCGTGAAGTCGCCCTCGATCGCCACCGCGAGGGCACGGCGAAGCAAGGTCACGGCTTCATCGGTCCTCCCCTCTCGCGAGATCCACACCGCCCGGCTGCTCAAGGCCTGGGAGTACACCTCGTGGAGCTCCAGCTGCTCGGCGAGGCGCAGCGCCTCTTCGAGCACCGGGACCGCCTCCTGATTGCCGGCGAGCGCCAGGAACCGCGCGAACTGACCGGCGACCAGAGCATAGGTAGCGTCCGGTTCGTCGCCGGCGAGCCCATGGTGGGCATGTCGGGCACTCTCGATGGCCTGATCGAGGTGGCCCTGTTCGAAGGCGATCGCGGCCTGACCCGCCTCCGCGCGGGCAGCCAGGCGGGATTGACCGGCCTCCTCAAAGAGTCGCTTCGCCTCGGTGACGAGCGCCGCCGCCTGTTCCAGGTGCCCCAGCTGGAGTGCCATGCTGCCGGCGCGTTCCAGCAGCGCGGCGCGTTCTGTCGAGGCGACGCTGAGCTCGGCGGCGCGCTCGAAGTACGCGCCGGCCTCCGACGGTGCCGCGAGCGAGGCGGCTCGCTCACCGGCGCGAACGAGCATTCCGTGGGCAAGGTCGCGGATCTGGGGCGCGTCCTCAGCATCGGGCGCAAGGCGGTGAGCCTCGAGATAATGCGACGCCACCACCTCGACCACCTCGTCCCCGTCCTCCGATGCCCATGCCACCTGCAGGAACGAGGCAACCCTGAGGTGCATCGCTTTGCGGTCCTTCTTCGGCAGCGTCTCGTAGGCGACGGTTCGCACCAGGTCCTGGAGGAACCCGTACTGCCCCCGCTCCGGCGAACGGGGGTCCGCCTGGACCGTGAGAACCTCCTTGGCCACGAGCGCAGCCAGTACCGGCTCGATCTCGCGCTCCGAAAGCCCGGACACCGCAGCGAGCGCCGCCGGGGTGCAGGTCTTGCCGAGCACGGATGCCTCCTGGATCAGACGCCGCTCGGTTGCGGTCAGGCCGTCAAGCCGCGCCGCGATCAGGGCGTGGAGTGTCTCCGGGACTTCGAGATCGTCGACCGGACCGGCGGGGCGATACACCGGGCCCTCCTGGACCAGCAGCTTGCGGTCGAGGAGCATGCGAACGGTCTCGACTGCATAGAGCGGCACACCCTCTGCCCGGTCGAGGATCTTCGCGGTGAGTTCGGCGGGCAATCCGGGCACGAGTCCGGTCAACAGCAGTTGCATCGCGCGTGCGGGGAGCGGTTCCAGTGAGATTGAGGTCGCGTTGCGCTTCGGGCCTGCTCCAGTGTCGTGGCCGGGGCGCGCCAGCGTCATCACGAAGATCGGAAAGGCGCGCGACCAATTCAGCAGATAGTCGATGAATTCCAGCAACGACGGGTCCGCCCACTGCAGGTCTTCGAACACCATGACCACAGGGTCGCTGGCGGCCAGGCGCTCGAAGAAGAGACGCCACCCGGCGAATAGGTCCGACTTGTCGGACGCGGTGCGCTCCTCGAGGCCGAGCAGGTGAGCGAGCCGAGGCTCGACGAATCTCCGGTCGGTCGCGTCCGCCACCGCGTGCTCCACGGTCTCGCGAAGTTTGTTCATGGCCGACGTCCGGTCCTCACCCTCGGTGATACCGGCACGTCCACGCACCATTTCGGCAAGTGCCCAGTAGGTGACGCCCTCGCCGTATGCGAGGCAGCGACCGCGATGCCAGCGGAACAGGCGCTGGAGTCCGTCCATGTACTTGAAGAACTCCCAGCTCAACCTCGACTTGCCGATGCCGGCGATCCCCGTCACCTGAACGAGATGCGCCCGGCCATCGTCGGCGCTCGCGTGGAAGAGGTCCTTGACCAGCTTGAGCTCCCGCTCGCGCCCGACGAATGGCGGCTCAAGCCCCTCCGATTTCATGAGGCCACCCACTCCGGCCACGACGCGGTTGGCCTGCCACAGATGCACGGGTTCGGCTTTGCCCTTCAGCGCATGGACGCCGGCGTCGCGGTACGCGATCGCGGCATCGGTCGCGCGTTTTGTGGACTCGCCGACGAACACGCTGCCCGGCTCTGCCGTGGACTGGATGCGGGAGGCTGTGTTGACGAGGTCCCCGGCCACCATCCCCTGTCCGGTCGCGTCCAGGTTGACCGTGGCTTCCCCGGTGAGGACGCCTGCCCTCGCGCGGAGTTCCGGTGCGTCCGTGTCACTGCCGAGCTGGGTCACCGCGTCGACGACCTCGAGCGCGGCGCGGACCGCGCGCTCCGCGTCGTCCTCCCGTGCCACGGGGGTTCCCCACACCGCCATCACGGCGTCGCCGATGAATTTCTCCACAACCCCGCCGTAGCGACCCACGACCGTCTGGCAGGCCTCGAAATACCTGGTGAGAAGTTCGCGCACCTCCTCTGAATCGCGCGTCTCCGATAGCGTCGTGAAGCCGACGAGGTCGGCGAAGAGCACGGACACATGGCGTCGCTCCGTGCGCGAAGGGATGGCCGTGGCTGCAAAGCTTGCGGCGGACGTGGCATGCGGTTGCAGACCCACGATTGCGGGCGGCGCCACCGTCGCAAGCGGACCTCCGCAATCGCCACAGAACCGCGCCCGGGGCGAGTTGGCAGCCGCGCAGGCAGGACACGACACAGCGAGCGCCGCTCCGCAGTCGCCGCAGAACCGCCGCCCATTCTCGTTTTCACCGCCACAGTTGGCGCAGGTCACCGGCGGCTCCTCTCTTGTCTAGCTGGGTCGCCCAGCGAAAATGGAAATTGACGCGACTGCGATGAAATCGAGTGCCGAGGAAGGGAATCGAACCCTTACGCCCTTACGAGCACAGCGCCCTGAACGCTGCGTGTCTACCAGTTCCACCACCTCGGCGAGGTGCCCGGAGATGGTATCAGCGGCTGCAGCCAGTGCCCACCGGCTACGGCAGTTGCCATGAGGCGATGTCGTCATATCGCGCGGCCTCAGGTCCGATCGAGGGCAGCGGCGCGGTCGGAGCGGGTGATCTGAAGACGACCGAGACCCTGGGCGTGTACAGAAAGACAGCCGGGGCATCGTCGGCGATGAGCGCGGCGACCTGTGCTGCGGCGGAGATCCGAACGGCTCGAGCCGGAGACTCGGCGAGCATATCCAGTGCCGCGTCGAGGAACGGGTCGGCCGTGCCGCCCGAGACGTAGTAGCCGTGCGGCGGCACGGCGTTGGATCGCCAGAAGGAACTGACGTCGGGATCCGGAACCGGGTTCCACGCATCGATCGCCAGCTGGAATTGACCGCTGTACAGCGTGCCGCTCAGAAAGCTCTGCGGTGCCGCGGTGGTCACGGTGACCTCGATGCCGATCGCTGCCAGCTGCGATGCCACCTCACGCGCGACGACGGGTAGCGGGTTGATATCCGGCACGGTCAGCGTGAGCGCGAGTTGGGTCGCCCCGCGATGGCGGACGCCACCCGGACCGGCAACCCATCCGTTGGCCTGCAGCACCGACGCCGCCACCGTCGGCGAGCTCGCGTCGACGGTCGGAGGAGCCACCCACGGGATACCCGCCGAGAACGGACCGGTCTGGATCATGCCGCCGCGGCCGTCGAGCGCCCCGGCCACGACCGCGGAGCGATTGACGGCGACGTCGATGGCGTGACGCACGACTGAGTCGGCGAGCGCAGGGTCGCGCTCGTTGAATATCAGGTCGACGAACTCGGGGGTGGTCATGCTCTCCGCTTGCGCGCCCTTGACGGTCAGCAGAGTCGACAGCTCGTCGGGGGTCGTGGCGAGGAGCGCGTTGATGCTCCCGTGCGAAAACGCATAGGCTGCATCAGTAAACGTGACGAAGAGCCGCAGCTCGTAGCTCTTGATGCTGGGCCTGGCGGGCGCGTGAGGATTGGGCTGCAGGACAATCGCCAGGGCCGCGGTCGACTCCACGTCGTACGGCCCCGAGGTCGGCAGCGGCACCGTGGGATGCGTCGCCGCCCCGAGCAGTGCCGGTCCGCTCATCGCCCCCAACGGAAGAATCGGCATCTGGGTCAGCGTCGCAGCAAATGACGCGCGAGGTGCCGGCAACGTGAACGTGATCGTGGATTGCCCGGCAGCGATCTTGACGCCGCGGAGCTCTGCCGCCAGGGTTGGGTCGCTCGCCTCGGTCGAGAGCGCGAAATGTTCCGTGGCCGCGACGTCGGCGACCGTGATCGGTGCGCCGTTGGACCACTCGAGGTTCGCGGGGAGGACCACCGTATAGACGAGTCCGCTCGGGCTCACGGTATACGACTTGGCGAGATCGGCGGTCGGGTACCCGGTGCGGTCGAGTTTGAGCAGCGAGCGGTACATCAGGTGACCGACATCGACGACCGCCGGATCGGATGCGCCGATGAGTGGGTTCAGCGACATCGGGCGCTCGCTCACCACCAGGCCCTCGGTGAACTGCGCGCCGCCGATCAGCCCGAAATGCAGCGAGAGTGCAAACCCAAGAGCGCCAACCCCGAGCAGCCCGAGCGTCGCTCCGGCGACAACCTCAATCGGCCGGTGCCGACGGAGCCACCTTACTTGGTGACGTAAGTGGCGAGAACCGAGACGACGACGAACAGCGCGATCATCGCTGCCGAGAACCGCAGCAGGCTGGCTTCCAACCCGCGCCGGCGCCGGTACCCGCCGCCGGAGTCTCCTCCACCACCGATCGTCCCGCCGAGACCGGTCGACTTCGGGGTCTGGAGAAGGATGCCAAGGATCGCGAGGACCCCGATCACCACCTGGACCACGGCGAGAACCGTCTTCACGCAACAACGCCTCCTTGCCAATGCATCGGGCCGAGTATAGGTGGATCGGCGCGATCCGTTCCCCCGTGGCACTCCGCGACGCCCGCTCTTATATACGCTGCTGTGTGGTACTGTGTCCGCGAAATGTACGGATTGCGTATGTCTCCCGGGTCGCTCTGGCGCTGCGCGCTCGCCGCGCTGGCGGTCGCCGTGGTCGTGGTCGGATGTGCGCAGATCCAGGCATCGGCAGTGCGGCCGGCGCCCCCAGCACCGCTGCTCGGACCCGCACCCCCGGTCCTGGTCGGAGCCGATGAGGTGGCCTTGCTACGCAGCGGGCCGGCGACGTTTGCCCGCCTCGAGTCGCTGATCAATGCGGCCCGCGTGAGCGTCGACGTCGAGATCTACGAGTTCGGCCGGCGAGGGCTCGCGGATGCACTCATCGCAGCGAAATCGAGGGGTGTTTCGGTGACCGTGATCGACGACCCTTCCGAGCTGAGCAGCGTCGCGACTGCCGCCCTGCTGCGCGCCGCCGGTATCGACGTCGTCGACTACCCGGTCCGTAAGCTGATGATCGACCACGTCAAGCTCCTCGTCGTCGACGCGGCTGTTGCGGTCGTCGGTGGCATCAACTGGGGGGTGAGCTCGCCGGCCAATCACGACTACGACGCAGAGGTGCGCGGTCCGGTGGTGCACAACCTGGATCGCGTCTTCGCTCGCGACCTGGTCACCTGCGGACGCAACGTGCGAGTGCCGGACCGGGTCGCCGATGCGTCGATCGACGTCGCCTCGACCCTGCCGGGCGCCGAAATCCGCCCGCTGGCCATGGGGCTCATCGATGCCGCCCAGCACGAGCTCGACCTCGAGCTGTTCGTCCTCACCGACACCGGGGTCGTTCACGCACTCGAGGCCGCGGCGCTCCGTGGTGTCGCGGTCCGCGTGCTGCTCGACCCGTCGCAGCCCTCGAGCGACCCCTCCTACGCCGCGCTGCGCAGCGACGGCATCCAGATCCGGTGGTATCGGAGTCGCGGCGAGCTGCTCCACGCCAAGGCGATCGTCGCCGACGCGAACTCGATCCTCTTCGGGAGCGCCAACTGGTCCGGCGGCGGCTTCGCGCGCAACCACGAACTCGATATCGACCTGATCTCGGCGCCGGTCGTCGCCGGCGAGATGCTCGCCCAGATGAACCTTGATTGGGCTGCGAGCGCCTGACCCATTTGACAAGCGACCGCTCTCGATATATCGTTGGTGCATCGAATCAACCGCCATGGAGCGAACCGACATGACCCGAGAACGATCCCGTCCAATCCCCCACGACGAGTGGACGCGGGCCGGCCATGATGCCGCCACACGCTTCCACCACCACGTCCGCGAGCACCTCGAGCACGGCGCTCGGAGCCGTCACCGCCGGGGATGGCCGCCGTTCGACGCCCCTGACTTCGCGGCCGGCTTCGGGGGTCCGGGAGGCTTCGGTCAATCGTTTGGCCCGGGCAGGCGCGCTGCACGTGGTGACGTGCGAGCTGCCATCCTCGTCCTCCTGGCCGAGAAGCCATCGCACGGCTACCAGATCATTCAGGAGCTCGAGCGCCGGAGCGACGGCGCCTGGCGGGCGAGTCCCGGCTCCGTGTACCCGACCCTCCAGCAGCTCGAGGACGAAGGCCTCGTCCGCGCCGTCGAGGCCGATGGCGGTCGCCGCGTCTTCGAGCTCACCGACACCGGACGCGAAGAGGCGGCCAAGCTCGCCGCCGGCCCCGCACCCTGGGCAGAGGCGGCGGGTTCGCTGGGCGGCGGTCATCGGGATCTCCGTGATCAGGCCTTCCAATTGCTCGCGGCCACCTGGCAGGTCAGCCGGACCGGGGATGCAGCCCACATCGCCCAGGCGCACGCCATCCTTCGCGACGCTCGCCGAAAGCTCTATCTGCTGCTGGCGGGGAGCGAATCGCCGTCCGAAAAGACCGAGGACTGACGACGGGCACCTGTCGTCGGGGTGATCCACGATGGGCACATGGCACAGCACGCCGCGATCATCGACGCCGCGACCCGCTTCCTCCGGAGCAACCCTGAGCTGCTCGGTGTTGCTCGTCGTGGTGCCGGTGAGACCGGGCAGGGAGTCGAGGACATCCTGACCGACGCAGTCCGCCGGATCCGGAGGTCAGGCTTCGAAGCGGTAACGAAGGAACAGGTGATCGTCGGACCTCCGCACCGACTCGACCGCCGCCGAGCGCAGTTCGGCGGGCGCCGCCGCCCACCCGTCGACGACGCCAGGCCGCGGCTGGTCGTGGTCTCGCCCGGCCACCCGTGGGGAGATGGTCAGGAACAGCTCGTGCACCGCTCGGTCCGCTAGCAGGCGGCCGAACAGTGACGGCCCGCCCTCGCAGAGGAGCAGCCCCGGGCCGAGCGCGGAGCTCACTGCCGCCACGACGCCGGCCCCGCTGATCCCGCCCGCTTCGCCGGCCTCGATCACGGTCACTCGCGGATGCTCGGCGCGAACCTTGACCGCTCCCTGATCCGAGGTGACCACCGCGACACTCGTCGCCGGGCGGTCGAGGGCGACGTGAGCGGGGAGATCGCCACCCGCCGACACCACAACCAACGGGGCCGGCTCGGTGGCGCCGCTTCGTTGAAAGCGAAATGCTTCGATCGCGGGAGCATCGTCACCGGCGACCGCGGCGGGCGTCCACTGGTGACCCGGGGTCGCTCGCAGATTGCCGGCGCCGATGACCACGGCATCGGCGCTGGCACGGAGGAGCGCCATGAGGTATCGATCGGCCCGCGACCTGCCGCTCAGCGTTGTCGAATCGGTTCCGTCGGTCAGCCCCAGCGACGCGACGCCGTCGATGGAGGCGACGAAGTTCGCGACGATGTACGGCCGCGGCGACGCCGGGAATCGCAGCGCTCCGCCGTAGGCGACCTCGGCGGCCAGCGGTGCACCAGTGCCGGCGTCGCTCAGGACCTCGAAGACCGGCGGCACGGTCAGCTGCTCAAGCTGGGCCGACCGGAATGCTGTTGAGCACCTCGTCAAGCATGCGCAGAAACCGCTGAACTTTCACGGGTTTCGTCAAGTATGCGTACGCTCCGGCGGCGAGCAGCTGTTTGCGACGGCGCTCGGTGGCGTCGGCGCTGCACATGACGACCGGCACGCCGGCGGTTCGCGGATCGGCTCGGAGTTGGGCGAGCACATCATCGCCCTGGATGTCCGGCAGGTGCACGTCGAGCACGATCAGATCGGGATGATGCTCGCGCGCGAGCTCAAGGGTGAGGCCCCCCTGCATCGCGGTGATCAGACGAATCTGCGGACGCATCGCGAACACCTCCTCCATCAACCCGACGGTCGCGAGGTTGTCCTCGACGTAGAGCACGGTGCGCCGGCCGGCGACGACCGGGACGGCAAGCGGGGGCTTGCGGCGCGCTCGCGTCTTGACGACCGAAGCCGGCGAGCGATTGAGCCTGATCCAGAAACTGCTCCCGGCGCCGCGCTCGCTGTCGACACCGATGGTCCCGTGCATGCCCTGGACGAGCTTGCGGGTCAAGGCGAGGCCGAGACCGGTGCCGGGAATGGTGGTTCGCTCCGCCCCAAGTCGCTCGAAGGGCTGAAACAGCCGCGACTTCTCATCGGGGGTGAAGCCGGGTCCTGTGTCGCGAACCACCAGGCGAATGAACTCGCCGGCGGAGCCGTTAGCTCTCCCGGGTCCGGCGGCACCAGCCGCTTGCGTCTCGCGCGCCGCCTCGACGTGGATGTGCGCGTCGTTGCCCGAGTACTTCACGGCGTTGGACAGCAGGTTCAGCAGAGCCTGCACGAGCCGCTGTCGATCCGCGAGCACGTGATCCGCGGCGCAGTCTCCAAGCGAGCGCGTGATCTTGATGTGGCGGCTCAGCGCCGAGGGGGCCACCAGCCGGACGCACTCCTCCACCGTCGCCTCGAGCGCGACCGGCTCCAGCGCGAACGTCTCCCGTCCCGACTCGATGCGGGCGATATCGAGGACGTCGTTCACCAGGCTGAGCAGGTGGCCGCCTGCCTCCTGCACGGCGGCGATCGCCTCGGTCTGATCGTCACGCGGCTCGCGCATCTCGAGCAGATCGCTGTACCCGAGAATCGCGGTGAGCGGGGTGCGCAGCTCGTGGCTCATCCGCGACAGGTACTCGCTCTTGGCCTGCGACGCCTGCTCGGCCACGTCGCGAGCCTCGCGCAGTGCTGCCGCCGCCACCTTATCGGCGGTGACGTCGCGGCCGATCTCGATGACCGCGTCCGGCCGGCCCGCGCCATCCTTTTGCAACGCCCATCGCACCGCGACATTGATGACGTCTCCCGCCTTTGTCGTCTGGATGATCTCGCCTTCCCAGCGCCCGGCCGACTGCAGGACGTCAAGGATCGCCTCGCGGCTCTCGGGCAGCGCCGACCGCAGCAGTTCGGCCGGGTCGCGACCGATCGCCTCGTCGCTGCCCCACCCGTACAGCTCCTCGGCCCCCTTGTTCCAGAAGGTGATCAGCTGGGTGCGCACGCTCCACGTGGTCACCGCGTCGTAGGCCAGATCGAGGAGCTGCGAGGTGCGTCGCATCCGCTCCACGAGCAGCACCCGGTCGAGAGCGGGCGTCAGCGCGGTCGCGTACTGGGTCAGACGGAGCGTCTCATCCTCGCCGAACAGGGGCGTGAGCGGCCCGGACTTGACCGCCATGATGCCGCGACTCAGCTGGGCCTCGAGCACGACCCGGATCACCCCTCGCGACCGTGTCGGATCCCGGGTAACCGACCTCACCCCGGCGTCGTCGCTCGTGTCGGAGACGAGATTCCAGGCCGCGGATCGGTCGAGCCCGTGCATCGCGAGCACCTCGCCGTCGTCGGTGGCGATCACCGCGCCGTCGGCGCCGACCAGACGCGCCGCCCACTCGACCGCGCGCTCCGCGAGACGCTGACGGTCGGGCGAGAACATGACCAGCTCGGTGAATGCTTCGCGGAAGTCCCCCTCCTCGCCCTGGCTCCAGAGCCCGCGCAGCCAACGGGGAGGCTCGAAGCCGACATAGAAAAACGGCAGCACGGCCAGCCCCGGGATCGCAACCGTGATCTCGGGAAACTCACGTCCGAGAATGACTTCCGTGCCGACCGCGAGACAGAGCGCGGCGATCACCCCGGCGTACCCGAGGGTGATCGAGCGGAGCCTCGCTCGTTGGACACGCGGCATCGCCGCGGACATACCCCACAGCCTGATCGCGGGCTCCACCACGCATCCGAGCCAGACAACCGCGAGCACCAGGACGACCAGCCGCTGCGCAGTCGATTGCGCTCCCACGACCGAGATCCCTGCGATGCAGACGAGGACGATGGTTGCGAGCACCGCAGCGCTGACCCCGATCGTGACCACCGGGGTCAGCCGGACCATCGCCGCGCGGAAACCGAAGAACGCCCAGCCGGACGCGAGGAAGAGGGTCAGGAAGGCGTCGCTCGTCCACGTGGCCCGTTCAGCGGTGAGCATTGCGGCGGCGGCCGCAACCCCGCAAGCGCACAGCAGCACGATCGACAGCGCGAGAAATCCGCGCGTGAGATCGCGCTGGCGCAGCCACCCGTTGATGGTGAATGTGCCCAGGAGGATGCAGGCGCCCCCCAAAGCCCACGACAGGACCAGGGTCGCAGTGCTCAAGGCACCGCTCAGTATCAGCCCGGATTCGCGAATTGGCCCGACTTCACCGTTTTGTGAAGTCAGGAGGCTGCTGAGGCGCCTGTCCCAGTACCACCCGACGCATAGAGAGGGTGGTCGCGAAAGACCGACATGATCTCGAGGTCGACCAGCCGGCCTCCCAGCCAGTAGTGACGGCGAAGAATCCCTTCCGTCGTGAATCCGGCTTTCTCATACGCGCGCCTCGCTCGTTCATTGCCCTCGTAGACATCGAGCGACACCTTCTCCATCGCCATGTGGTCGAAGGCATATCCGACGGCGAGCCGGCATGCTTCGGTGCCGAAACCCTGGTTCCAGCGCGCGGGAGGTCCGATCCAGATCCCCCACTCGCAATTTCGGTTGCGATGATTGATCTGGTGCAGGCCGGTCGAACCGATCGGCTGGCCGTCGCTCAGGCATTCGATCGTCCAGCCGACCATGTCCGGATGCGCGGTACGCACCCACTCCAGCGCCTCGCGGTGTCCGTAGGGAACCCACGCCCACGATGCCAGGAAGCGCACGACCTCCGGGTCGACGAGCGTCGCCGCGAAGAAATCGGCGTCAGCCTCGGTGGTGGCGCGAAGCCGGACCTTCGCTCCGGTCAGATCCATCGGTTAACGCTCAGCGTGCTGCACCGTTCGGTGATGACCCCATCACCTCGATCACCGCGTCGGCGACCTGCGAGGTGCCGACGGCGGTGGGGTCGTCGCGCTCGGGCTTCATGTCGTAGGTGACGCTGCTACGCTCGGCGATCACGCGCGCGATCGCCTGCTCGAGGCGGTCGCCCGCGACGCCCTCGCCAATGTGACGCAGCATGAGCACGCCGCTGAGCATCATCGCCATGGGGTTCGCCTTGTTCTGCCCCGCGTACTTGGGCGCGCTGCCGTGGGTCGCCTCGAACACCGCGACCTCGTCGCCGATGTTCGCGCCGGGTGCGAGACCGAGCCCGCCGGTCAGGCCGGCGCAGAGGTCGCTGAGAATGTCGCCGAAAAGATTCGGCATCACCATGACGTCGTACAACTCGGGCTTCTGCACGAGCTGCATCGCCATGTTGTCGACGATGCGATCCTCGAACGCGATCTGAGGGAACTCGCGGCTCACCTCCTCGGCGACGCGCAGCCAGAGTCCCTCCGTGTATTTCATGATGTTTGCCTTGTGCACGGCGGTCACCTTGTGGCGTCCGTTGTCGATCGCCCACTGAAAGCCGAAGCGGAACACGCGCTGTGTGCCGAAGATGGACGCCGGCTTGATGCTGATGCCCGAGTCGGCGCGGATCTTTCGTCCGCCGAGCCGTTCGATGTCGGCGATCAACTCGAGGGTTCCGGGTTCTCCTTCGGCAAACTCGATGCCGGCATACAGGTCTTCGGTGTTCTCCCGTATGACCACGAGGTCGACGTTCTCGTAGCGGCTGCGCACGCCGGGATATGACTTGCACGGGCGTATCAACGCGAAGAGGTCGAGCTCGCGTCGCAGTGCGACGTTGACCGACCTGATCCCCTTGCCGATCGGTGTGGTCAGCGGACCCTTGATCGCGACCTTGTTGCGACGGATCGACTCGAGCACATGCGCCGGCAGGGGATCGCCGTACTCCTCCATCACGCCGAGCCCGGCGTCGTGCACCTCCCAGTCGATGGCAACGCCCGTTGCGTCGATGACGCGGCGCGCGGCGTCGCTCACCTCCGGCCCGACGCCATCGCCGGGTATCAACGTGATCGTGTGTCGCGCCATGCTCGTGTTCTCCTCAAGATGGTGGAAGCGGGAAGTCTGACAAACTGCGCCGGGTGTGGACCCGCGGGCTCGCGCGCTGGTACGACGTGCATGGGCGGCATGACCTGCCGTGGCGGGCGACCGCCGACCCCTGGGCGATCCTTGTCAGCGAGGTGATGCTCCAGCAGACGCAGGTCGCGCGGGTTGCCGGCAGGTGGGAATCATTCCTCGCTCGCTGGCCGACGCCGGGCGCATGCGCGTCGACCCCACTCCCGGTGGTGCTGCGCGAATGGCAGGGGCTCGGCTACCCGCGTCGCGCTCGAGCTCTGCACGACACGGCTGGCGTCGTCGCCGCCGGCGGCTGGCCGGATACCGAAGCCGGCCTGCGCTCGCTGCCGGGAGTCGGTGCGTACACGGCGAGGGCGCTGGGCGTCCTCGCATTTGGAGCGTCGACGATCCCACCCCAGGACGTCAACGTCGCGCGGGTGACGGCTCGGGCGGCGCTGGGCAGAGAGCCCCATGAAGTCCGCCGAGGGTCGATCGAAGAGCAGCTCGCGGCCGCAAAACCTCGGGGCATGAGCGCACGCGCCTTCACGTACGCGCTCTTCGACGCCGGCGCGCTCCACTGCCGGGCGCGACCGTCCTGTCAAGGCTGCCCGCTGGCCGCGACGTGCGCCTCGCGCAGCCGTCTCGCCGCGGCGCCTCTCCAAACGCGGCGACGCTCGCCCCGGTATCACGGCAGCACACGCGAACTCCGCGGAGCCGTTCTCCGAGCGATGCTCGCCGACCCCCCGCCCGCGACCATCGACGAGCTGCGCTCTCGAGCCGGTGCGGCGGCCGAACGACGTCCCCCGGCGGATATCACCCTGGTGCTCGACACGCTCATCCACGAAGGATTGGTTCGTCCGACCCCTCGCGTGGTTAGGATCAATTGACGTGTCCACCTCTTCCGCTTACCTCGACCAGGTCGGCCGCGACCTCTGGGCGCGAGACGTTTTCACCTTCATCCCCGACCGCGACCTGCCTCCCCCGCCGGACACCATCACGCCCGGGGCCGGTCCAAGGGTGGCGTTCGCCGGATTCCCTTCGGACTTCAGCCTGGCATTCCTGCTCCGGCTGCTCCAGCTCGACGTCCAACCGGTGGGCATCATCACGTCGCCAGGCGCGCACCCGGCCATCCTCGGCGACAACGCGCTGAGCCGTATCGCCGACCATCTCGGCATCCCGCTCGTTCGCGCCTGGCGCATCAACGACGAGCACTCCCGGTTCGCGCTCGACGAACTCGCTCTCGACGCGGTGGTGATGGCGAGCTTCGATCAGATCGTCGGGGCGAGAGCGCTGGCGCTCCCGAAGCACGGCTGGCTCAACGTGCACCCGAGCCTCCTTCCTGCGTACCGCGGCCCCGAGCCGGTGTACTGGGCGATCGCGGACGGCGCCCCGGTGACCGGCATCTCGATGCACAAGGCCGTGGCCAAGGTCGATTCCGGGCCGATCCTCGCCCAGGCCGAGGTGCCGATCCTGCCCAGTGACACGGCGGGCACCCTGACCCGGCGGCTGGTCGAAGCCGGCATGACGCTGCTGCCCGAGGCGGTCGACGGCCTGCTCCATGATGCGCCCGGGATCGCGATCGACATGTCGACCTCGTCGTACCGCACCTCGATCGGGCATCGGTCACTCGACGAGGCGGGGTCGGCGGAGGAGGCCGAGCGCATGGTCCGAGCCGGCGCTCCGAACATGCTCCCCTGGGTGATGCGCGACGGTCGCGCGGCTTACGTCAGGGCGGCTCGCGTGGCGAACGGCGCCTCCGTGGACGGCGCGCCGGTGATGCACTTCCCCGCCGGAGATCTCGTGCTCCTCGAGACCATGGACACGTGCGGCTGTCACCACAACACCAATGACTGCGCTCACCGCCGGTCGCAAACCGTGACGGGTCCATGAAAGGTGTGCGCTGAAAGGGCATATGCGACGAGGCCGGCGGTTATGATCCAGCCGCGATGGTCGAAAACGGTCTCCCTGCTGTGCTCGTCGTCGAGGACGACGACGCTGTCCGCGGATTTCTGACCTACGCCCTGCAGAGCGGAGGCCATGCGACGCTCGGTGTTCGTACCGGCGAGGAGGCGATGGCGGTACTCCGGACCACTCCGGCGGCAGTCATCCTCATCGACGGCATTCTCCCCGACATGCACGGCATCCGCCTTGCCCGGGCGATCCTCGAGGATCCGAAGCTCAAGCACGTCGCAATCAGTTTCGTGACCGGCGCCATCCGCGACGGGAGGCCCGCGACTGCAGGTGTCGGTGCTCTCAGCAAGCCGCTCCGGGCGCGTGACCTCGTCGAGTCGGTCAATGGCCTGCTGCGCTGGCGCGCGGCCGGTGGGAGCCCGCAGTCTCAGCGACGGGCGGCGCTTGCCGAGCTCGAGCACCTGTTCCTCGTCGGCGCGTGAGCGCCGAGGTCACCCACGTGGGAGGATCGTGGCATGAGTGAGTCGCGAACGCTGTCACTCCTGCCCTGGCAGGTCACGCTGACGGAGTTCACCCGGAGAGCCGGCGAGGCCGGCGAGGATGGCGCCTGCTGCGCGTTCGTCGTCGATCCCTCGATTCCGCAGGCCGCTCGCGGCGGATATGCGTCGCTCGTGATGGCGTACTCGCGAGCCGACGAGCCGGTGTGCGTGCTCGACGACGGCGCCGCGCTGGTCCTCGTGCGGGATGGCGGGATCGCATCCGGGAAGGCGCTTGCCGAGCGGGTGCTGACGCAGATGCGCCGCCTGGCGCTGGACAAGACCCTCACCGCCGGTGTGGCCCTGATCGGCAATGACCCGAGCCATGCGGTGACCGCGGCGCGAGCCGCTGCCGCGTCGGTGTCCGCGGGCAAGGTCGGAACCCAGGACTGACGTCGGACCTCAGTCAGCGGCGGTTGAGCACCGCGGCGATGCGCCGTGGCAGCGGATCGCGTCGCAGCTGCTCGAGCGTCCTTGGGAGCGGGATGGACCAGTTGGGCCGGTCGAGCTCACCGGGTAGATTCGGCCGGCGTTCCGCCAGGCTCGCGTCGTCGAGCGTTGCCACGATCAGCCTGCTGGGAGCGCGACCGAGCGCGGCGTAGGCGCGCTCGACCACCAGCGAGGCGGGATCACCGTCGGACGCACCGGCGAGACGCTGCAGCCGGCGGCGTACGCCCAGCTCGGCTCGGCGATTGATGGACCGTCCGTTGGACTCGATCTCGGCGAGATCCGCGCCGGTCCACACGCCGGCTGCGGTCGGGAGGTCGTGCGTCGTCAACGCGGCGAGCGCCTGGGTCGGGTATTGCTCGGGCGGTTTGGTCTCGAACCACGCGAGCCGGTAGGAGAGCAGGCCGCGCCGGCGCAACTCGGGGCGAACCCCGGATTCCACCGTGCCGAGGTCTTCGCCGACGACCCCGCATCCGGTCCGGACGCTCTCGAGCGCGAGGATGTCGAGCAACTCGCTCGCCGGATAGCGGACGTAGGCGCCTGCCGAGGGGTCGCCCGACCCGAGCGGCACCCACCACAGGCGGAACATGCCCATCACGTGGTCGATGCGCACCCCGATGCCGGCACGCATCATCCGGCGCATGGTCGCGACCAGGGGAGCGTATCCGCCGGCGCGCAGCCGGCCCGGGTCGAACGGCGGGACCCCCCAATCCTGGCCGGCTGGATTGAAGTCGTCGGGCGGAGCTCCGATCCGGGCGCCCGAGGCGGTGACGTCCTGCCACAGCCACGAATCCGCGCCGTCGGGCGCGAAGCCGACGGCAAGGTCGTGGACCAGGGGCAGCTCACGTCCGGCGCTGGCGAGCTGGGTATCGAGCGACCACTGCAACCAGCGGTGGAAGTCGACCCTCGGGCGATCGGTGTCGAGCAGAGCGCGCACCGCGCGACCGTCAGCTCGTCGATACCGCGCCGGCCACGAGCTCCAGGAGCCGGCGTGGCGCTCCGCGAGGACGCAGAAGCATGCGTAGCGCTCGAGCAGGAGTCCCTCGCGTGCGACGTAGGCGTCGAAGCCGGGATCGCCGCGGAAGCGTGTCCAGAGCGCGTCGAGGGCGCGCAGCTTCAGTGGCATGACCCGATCGCGATCGATGAGCGGCGCGCCCCGTAAGCGTTCGGCGTCCCGCATGAGCCCGCGGACGACGGGGTCATCGCGTGCGCCGGGGAGGTCCTGAATCCGGAGGTACAGCGGGTTGCGATAGAGCCGGCTCGACGGGAAGTACGGGCTCGCCTCCTGGGGCGTGCCCGGGCGGACGGCGTGCAGCGGATTGACGAGGAGCATCGCGGCGCCATTCCTCCGCGACCACGACCCGAGGGCGCGAAGATCGCCGAGATCGCCGACCCCCCACCCGTGCCGGGACCGCACGGCATAGAGCTGCGCCGCCCAGCCCCACCCACGCAGCGCGTCCGGAATCGCGCACCTCCCCGGGCTGGTGACCATCGGCACGCGGCGGCCGTCGCGCATCACGAGCCAGTGATATCCGCATGGCGCGTCGCGGCTGAGGAAGCTGCCGCCGGGCAGCTCGGCGCCGTCCTCCAGCTCGACAGTGCGCACCCCGCGCGGCAGCCGGGCTCCTCGGCGAACGAACGCGGGCGCGGTCTCACCCGCGTCGGCGGGACGCATGCACGCCGCAACCGCGCGCGCATTCCGGGTGCTCACCCTCCGGCGAGCGCCGGTCGCATCCACGTACTCTCTCTGGACTCCCCAGACGGCGCCGGTCACGTCGGGAGCCCCAGATCAGCCAAACGAGTGGAGCCATGACTGTTCCAGAGCTTTCCGCCGCCGGACGCGCGCCCAGCAGCCGCGCCGCCTGGCCAGGTGCCGACGCCCCGCTCGGCGCTACCTGGGACGGATCGGGCACCAACTTCGCGATCTTCTCGGAGAGCGCGGAGGCGGTCGACCTCATCCTTTTCGACGAGCGAGGGGCCGAGCTCGCCACCCATCCGCTCGTCGAGCGGACCGACCTCGTCTGGCACGGATACATCGCCAACATCGGGCCGGGTCAGCGCTATGGATTCCGAGTTCATGGCCGCTACGCGCCCCATGAGGGGTTGCGTCACAACCCAGCCAAGCTGCTGCTCGATCCCTACGCTCGTGCTATCGCCGGCCGGTTCCGCCACGGCCGATCGCTCTTCGGATATCGCCTCGGCAGCGACGACCTGCGCATCAGCGGCGTCGATTCCGCGCCGGCGATGCCGCGCTGCGTGATCGTCGACCAGTCGTTCCCATGGGGCGATGACCGCCGCCCCAACACACCGTGGTCGGACACGATCATCTACGAGTTGCACGTCAAGGGCTTCACCAAGCGCCACCCGGACATCCCCGAGGCGCTGCGCGGCACGTACGCCGGCCTGGCGCATCCCGCCGCGATCGAGCATCTCATGCGGGTCGGCGCCACTGCGGTGGAGTTGATGCCCGTGCACCACTTCTACGACTCCGCGCAGCTCGTGGAACGCGACCTCGTGAACTACTGGGGCTACGACTCCATCGGCTACTTTGCTCCCGAAGGACGCTACTCGTCGTCGGGCACCAACGGCGAGCAGGTGCGCGAGTTCAAGGCCATGGTGCGCGCACTCCACGCCGCGGGACTCGAGGTGATCCTCGACGTGGTCTACAACCATACCGGCGAGGGGAATCACCTCGGTCCGACACTCAGCTTTCGCGGCATCGACAACGCCGCCTACTACCGGCTCAACGACAAGGACCCTCGCTTCTACTTCGATGTGACCGGCACCGGGAACAGTCTCAACGTCAGGAACCCGCACACGTTGCAACTGATCATGGACAGTCTTCGGTACTGGGTCATCGAGATGCACGTCGACGGGTTCCGTTTCGATCTCGCCTCCGCTCTGGCGCGCCAGTTCTACGATGTCGACCGGCTGTCGGCATTCTTCGACATCATCCATCAGGATCCGGTGCTGTCGCGAGTGAAGCTGGTCGCGGAGCCGTGGGACGTCGGCGCGGGTGGCTACCAGGTCGGCAACTTCCCGGTTCGCTGGGCGGAATGGAACGGGGCGTTCCGCGACACGGTGCGCGACTTCTGGCGCGGCGCCACCGGCATTCGCGACCTTGCGTACCGGCTCACCGGATCGAGCGACCTGTACCAGGGCGACGGTCGTCAACCGTCGGCGAGCGTCAACTTCGTCACCGCGCACGACGGCTTCACGTTGTCCGACCTCGTCGCATACAACGAGAAGCACAACCTGGCGAATGGGGAGAACAACCAGGACGGCACTGATGACAATCGCTCCTGGAACTGCGGTGTCGAGGGCGACACCGACGACCCGGCGATCCTCGAGTTGCGCGCGCGCCAGCGCCGCAATCTCATCGCCACGGTCCTGCTGTCCGAGGGATGCCCGATGTTGCTCGGGGGCGACGAGATCGGACGTACCCAGCACGGCAACAACAACGCGTACTGCCAGGACAACGAGATGTCATGGTTCGACTGGGAGCATCTCGACGAGCCGATGCTCGGGTTCGTTGCGCGGATCGTCGCGCTGCGCCGGAGTGACCCGGTGCTGCGCCGGCGAAACTTCTTCTCGGGTCAGGCGGTGCATGGGTCCGGCCGCAAGGACATAGCCTGGTTCCTGCCCTCGGGACGCGAGGTGAGCGACCACGAGTGGTTCGACGAGGGACAGCGCTCGCTCGGGATGATCCTCAACGGCGACGAGATTCCCGACCGCGATCCGCGCGGCCGGCGCATCCGCGGCGGGACGCTCATGGTGCTGCTCCATGCCGGGGAAGACCAGATCGGATGGATCATCCCGAGTGGCTGGGGCGATTTGTGGTCGGTGTTCGCTGACACGGGCGAGCGTGACGTCACGCCGTCGACCCGTCATCACCACCCGGGTGAGGAGGTGACGGTGGCCGGGCGGTCGCTGGTGGCGCTCCTCCGCGTCTGACCTTCAGCCGCGCTGGGAGCGCTGCCAGTCGATGAAGTCGGCGGTGGTGGCCCTCTCCATCGCGCGCGACGCGACCTTGAGCCAGTCCGGTGATCTGCCGGCGAGGTCTCCGCTGACCGCGGCGATCCGGCGCGCACCGGATCCGGCATGGACGTTTGCGGTCTCGGCGCCCATCGCATGGAGCAGCTCGGTCTGTTCGGCGGCAAGGCGGGCCACCGTGAAATCGATGCGGCTGCAGTCGGGCGCGAGCCGGCGCAGCACCCAGCGCCCGCGAATCTCCAGAAACGGATCGGCGCATCGCACCGCCCGCCGGACGATCGTCGGATAGTGAATCGGGACGGTCCCGGCAGCGCCCTCCGCCCAGGCCACGCCGGAGGCGACGAGCCCCTTGGCCTCTCGCGCGATCCAGCCGCCGGAGTGCTCGGCGATCGCGACGATGCGCGGGTGTCCCAGGCTCCCGAGCCCCGCGCGCCGGGTGACGTAGCGCGGATCCTCCCGAGCACCGAACTGGCGACTCAGGAGTGAGACCGCCGCGGCCAGCGGGCGGCGAGCCGGCGGGAGATCAGCCATCGCGCTCCAGAACCTCACCGGATCTCGCAGCTCCGACTGCGCGTCGCGGCGGAGCACCGGATGCTTCTCGGCAAGGACGAACGGCCTGCCTCCGCGTTCGATGGAGGTGCGATAGCCCTCAAGGATCGCATTGCAGGCAGCCCGTGGCGTCAGCACCAGGGTTCCGGCCGAGATCGAGAGGCGCGCGGAGGTCGCCAGCCGGACCAGGTCGTTCGTGTATGCCATCGGGAATGCTTCATCGAAGTCGTTGATGCCCCAGATCAACCGACCCTCGGTGTCGCGCCAGGTTCCGAAGTTCTCGGTGTGCAGGTCGCCCACGGCGAGCACCCTGGGCGCGCGCGCCAGCTCAGGGCACGTGGACGCCCAGACCTGGACCCAGCGATAGAAGGTCGACCGGAGGAACGGGAAAGGCGCGAGCGCCATCTGCTCGTGTTTGAACGCCAGGTCGGATCGAACCATCGAGACCTGACGGCTGACCCACGACTCGTAGCTTCGCGTGGCTGCGACCACGCACTGGGGCATGATCTCGCGATGTTCGCGCAGCTCACCATCCTCGTGCTTGCCGGACTTGCCGGCCCGCTGCTCGCCTACGGGCGGCGCGGGCTGATTCCAGTCGTCATCGGTGAGCTTGCCGCCGGCTTCGTCCTCGGTCACACCGGGTTCGGCGTGGTCAACTCGGCGGCCCAGCCCCTCCCGGTGCTGAGCGCCATCGGCTTCGCGATGCTCATGTTCGGGGCCGGGACTCACGTGGATATCGCTTCCCCGGCGATCCGCCAGGGGTTCGCGCGCGGTGTGTTCGCCCTCGCGATCGTCGCGGTCGCGGCGGTGCCGATCGGGCTGCTGCTCGACCACGCACTGGGGATCGGCCACCCGGCACTGCTCGCCGTCATCATCACCGGGAGCTCGGCGGCGATCGCATTCCCGATCCTCGAAGAGCGCAACCTCTCAGGCCCGAATGTCGCGTTCCTGATCGCATGGGTCGCGCTCGCCGATTCGGTGACGGTGGTGATCATGCCGCTGACCATCGCCAAGTCTGCCAATCCACTCGAGGCGCTCGCCGGCGACGCGGCGATCATCGCCGCCGGGGTCATCACCCTCCTGCTGGCGGCTCGAGCCCGGCGCACGGGCTTCGTGCAACAGATGCGCGGCGAATCACTCCACCGTGGGTGGGCATGGCAGGTGCGGATCTCCCTCGTGCTCCTGCTCGGGCTTTCGGCGATCGCCCAGGAGACCGGAGCGAGCACGCTGGTGGCTGGGTTCCTCGCGGGGATGGTGCTGGTCCGGCTGCACGAGTCGGATCACCTCGCGGTGCAGTTCTCCGGCGTGGCCAACGGCTTCTTCGTCCCGCTGTTCTTCGTGCTGCTCGGTGCGGAGCTCAACCTCCGGGCCCTGCTCACCTCGCCGTCACGAATCATTCTCGCGATCGGTCTCGCGCTCGCCGCGGTGATCACCCACGTGATCGCGGCGCGTGTCGCCGGCCACGAACGGTTCTTTGCAACGGGTCTTGCCGCGTCGGCACAACTGGGAATGCCCGCGGCGGCTGCCAGCCTCGGTCTGAGCACCGGTCTGCTCGGGCCGGCCGAGGCTGCTGCGCTGGTTGCGGGCGGCTGCTTGACGCTCATCCCCGCCACGGTCGGATCACTCCTCCTCGCTCGCGGTGCGGCCGCCGCGCCGTCCCCGCCCCACGCCGGAAGCGCCCCTGCGTCGTCTATCTAAAGAATCAAGTCGCCGTGCTCAGCTTGGTCAGCCCCGGTCAGGTGCCTTCGCGCGAACGCCGCCCAGCCTCGTCGGCACGATCGCGTTCGAGCTTCTCGGTCTCGTCTTTACGGCGCCGGTCGTCCGCCTGACCCTGCTCCCTGCTCGGCTGTTCCTCGCGCTTGGGATCCTGCTGCTGATCACTCATCTTCCGATCAGCATAGGCCGGTACTCGAGCGTCGTGCCGAAAGTCACGTGCTTAGGACCACAGCCCTTCGAGTGCCACCCCAACCTGCTCGCTTGCATCGACGTTCGGTATGGTGGGAAATGAGTCCGAACGGTGGCTCTGCTCTGTGAGCTCGTCGCACCGCGAGCGCACGCGCTCGGAGAGAAAACGCGACGGCCGTGCCAAGCTGTGACGATCGTCGCGCCCGTTCGGGTGGTGGTGATAACGCTCGGGCACATACAGGTGCAACGCGTTCCGGGCGCGGGTCAAGGCGACATAGAACACGCGTCGCTCCTCCTCGAGGCCGGCAGGCGAGCCGAGCGCCATGTCCGAAGGAATATTGCCGTCTGTGACGTGCAGGACATGGACGACGTCCCACTCGAGTCCCTTTGCGGAATGGACCGTCGAGATCACCAGCCAGTCCTCGTCGATCAAAGGCGGCCCGGCGAGGTTCGCCGTCGACCGCGGCGGCTCGAGGACGTGATCGACTGCCACGTCCGAGAGGCGCGCGACCTTCGCGCTGGCGGCGACCAGGGTGTCCAGGTCGGCGAGCCGCGCCGGCGCCCCGGGATACGCCGCCTCGACCAGTGGCGCGACGGCCACCCGGAGCCGCTCGGCATGCGTTGGAACCAACTCCCGCGGCCGCGTCATGAGCGCCGAAACAAGATCTCCGGCCGCCGTCCGCGCTTCCTCAGGCAGGTGCGATGAGGCGTGTGGCCACGATGCCAGGACGTCGACGTCTGGCGGGGTGTCAGCGGAGTTCAACAACCCGAGTGCGGCCACGACGCGATGCGCGGTCGCCGGACCAACACCAACCAGCAGCTGCAGGAGCCGGAACCAGGCGACAACATCATTCGGGTTGTCCGCCAGGCGAAAAGCCGCGAGCATGTCCTTGACGTGCGCCGCCTCGACAAAGCGCAATCCTCCGTACTTGACGTAAGGAATTCGCCGCGCACCCAGCTCGAGCTCGAGCAGCGCCGAGTGATGTGCGGCCCGCACCAGCACCGCCTGGTCGTGGAGTGCGACGCCCGCTTCGCGGTGCGCCAGGATACGGTCGCAGACCGCGTCCGTCTGCGTGTCCTCATCGGCGCAGCGCACCAGCTGCGGACCCGCACCGGGAGCCGTCCTGGCCGCGTGCAGCACCGCCGAGAAGCCGATGGTCGCGTCAGCGCCGACCGCGTTGGCGACGTCGAGAATCTGCTGGCTCGAGCGGTAGTTCGTCTCCAGAATGACGGTCGTCGATCCCGGAAAGACCCGATCAAACTCGAGGATGTGCCGCGGCTCGGCGGCACGGAACGAGTAGAGGGCCTGCGCGTCGTCGCCGACCACCGTGATGCGCGGATCCGCCCGGCGCAGCCCGGTCAGGATGTCGACCTGGAGTTCGTTGACGTCCTGGTACTCGTCGACCAGCACATGGTCGAGGGCGCCCGCAAGACGCGGTCCGAGACGATCGTCCTGTACGGCTGCGCGCCAGAAGAGCAGGAGGTCGTCGAGGTCGACCAGGCCGGCCGATCGCTTGCGGCGCACATAGCCCCGGCAGATCTCCGCTATCGCCTCGACGCAGTCCTCGGCCCAGGGCGCCATCTCCGGGACGACGGACGACAGCGGCCGCCCGGTGTTGACCGCGGCTGAGTACAGGTCGACGAGCAACGCCTTGCGGGGAAAGCGCCGCCGTGTCGATGCGGCGTGACCCTGCTGGTCGCGAACCATGTCGATGACGTCGGCGGCGTCGGCCGCATCGAGGACCGAGAACCCCTCCGGAATCCCGAGCGTGGCCGCGTAGCGACGGAGCGTGCGATGCGCGATCGCATGAAAGGTGCCCCCGGTCACCCGGCCCGCCGGTGAACCGGATGCCCGGTCGAAGCCGGCTGCCGTCATGCGCGACGACGTGCGCGCGAGCATCTGGCGCGCAGCCCGCCGGGTGAATGTGAGCAGGAGAAGCCGTTCGGGCGGGGCCCCGGTCGCGAGCAGCCAGGCGACCCGGGCGGACAGCGTCGTGGTCTTGCCGGTGCCGGCGCCCGCCAGGATCCGCAAAGGACCGCCGTCGTGGGTCACGGCGCTCCGTTGTGCGTCGGTCAGATCGTCCAGCCACTCGAACATTCGTTCGATGGTAGCGCCGGAAGGCGGGTCGTGCTTGCGGCGTCGTGCACCATTCATAGAATGGCGCCACCACCACGGCTCGGAGGTGGCAGCATCCCCCGAGCGCGTCCGCCTCGGTAACAGCCGATCCGGCCGCGCCTACTTGGTCAGGAGGGTGGCGATAACGTTGATCGTCGTCGAAACGACCACGACTCCGAACAGGTAGGACAGCAGCGCATGGCGAAGCGCCGCCATCCGAATCACCTTGGCGTTGAGGTCGGTATCGGAGACCTGGAACGTCATTCCGATGGTCAGCGCGACGTACAGGAAATCCTTGAAATCAGGCGCGACGCCGGAATGGAAATCGATGCCGCCATCCTGTGCGTAGTACAGGCGCGCATAGCGCAATGTGAACACGACGTGGACGGCAGCCCAGGAGAGGACGACGCTGAGCACCACGAGCGCGGTGATCCCCGATTTGACGATGCCGTGCGTCGAGCTCGCGGCGATCAGCGCAAAGGCCACGCTCACAAGGCTCGCAAGGTTCGCGCCGACGAGAATTGCATCGGACGCCGCGCGCGAATCGTCTTCGATCAGGGCCGCGCGCTTTGTTGCGCTGCCGTCCTTTCCCCGGATACCAAGACCCACGAGCCCTATGAATGCCGCCGACGTCACGTCCCAGCCAGCCAGGAGCGCCACCTGCCATTCGCTGAGCGGCAACGCGACCGCAAAGCCGGCCGCTCCGAGGGCCACGCACAGCGCCAGCCGGCTTCGCGCGTCCATGCGACCGAGTGTCGCATGCCGCACGGGGGCGTGAGGTCAGCGCCCCAGCGCACGTTCCAACTGCGCCTTGCTCATCTTCGACCGACCTTTGATGTTGCGCTCCCCCGCCTCGTTGCGAAGCTGCGCGTATGTGCGGCCGCGGGAACCACTGTGGGAACGCAGCCCGCCGCGCCGGCTGGACGAAATGTCCTGAAGCGACGTCTGGCTCGCGACTCTGGACTCCCCGGCCCGCGCACGCTCCTTGTTGACGGTGCGAGCGGCGATCTCCTGAGCGGTGTCCTCGTCGGTGCCGCGATCTTCGAGGCCTTCCTTGATGTGTTCGTACTGTCGCTCGCGTTTCGGCGACCACGCTTTCACTGGCATTGCCGGCCCTCCTGGGAGGCGGTGCTCCGCTCGCCCTGCTGTGCTCTCTGACGGCGTCGGGCCCGTCATATTTTGTGATAGTCAGCCTATCACTACGGTCCGGGTTGGCGATCGTCGCGCGGCGGCCGGCGCGCCTCTGGTAACGGCATGTAGGCTTGTCCGGCAGCGACGTCGGATCAGCTACCCAGAAGGTCTTCGAGTGTCATCAACGTGAGCAAAAGGCCGGCACACCCCCAGCCCCCGTACACCCAGATCGTCGCGGCGATCGAGGAGATACCCGGCCTGGAAAGCCTCAGCGAGTGGCTGGTCAAGGTGCTCGCCCCGGTCACGCGGCGGCGGACCCTCATGGACCTGCTCCATGGTCGCTGGCTGGGACACGCGCTGCATCCAGCGCTGAGCGACGTGCCGCTCGGCATGTGGGCGAGCGTGCCCGTTCTCGATTTGATCGGCGACGGCACCGGGGCAACGATGCTGACCGCCGTCGGTTGCATCGCGGCCGGCGCAACCGCCGCGACCGGAACCGCTGACTGGTCGGTCACCGTCGGCCGCGATCGTCGGCTCGCGCTCGTGCACGGTCTCGCCAACACCGCGGTGCTCGGACTGCAACTCGGCTCATTCAGCGCCCGAGTGCGCGGGCGGACCGGCCGCGGGCGCTTGCTCTCACTCGCGGGGCTCGCCGCCGGCGCGGGCGCTGCCTACCTCGGTGGCGAGCTCGTGCTCGGCCGGGCGCTCATGGTGGATCACGACGCGTGGATATCGGGCCCTTCGGAATGGACGGACGTGGCAGCAGACTCAGATGTTTCGGACGGAGCGCTGACGGTTGTCGACGTCGAGAATCGCAAGGTCCTGCTGACCCGCACGGCCGGCGGGGTCTGCGCCCTCGAGAACACCTGCACCCACGCCGGTGGGCCCCTCAACGAAGGCACCGTCGAAGACGGCGATGTCGTCTGTCCCTGGCACGGGTCGCGATTCCGGCTCAGCGACGGCGCCGTTCTGGGTGGTCCGGCGACGTTTCCCCTGCCGCAGCTGGAAACGCGCAAGATCGGCGGCCGCGTACAGATACGAGGTCGCGAGGGGTAGGTCGAGGAGATGCAGTCTTGACAGGGTCCATCGAGTCGGCCACAGATCCGGTTGCGCAACCGGTGCTCACCCCGCTCACCGGGGCGGCCATCTTCCTCGTCCTCACCATCGATCCAGGTGGCGAAGCCGCGGCTCGATCACTGCTCACCGACTGTGCGGGGCTGCAGCGATCGGTCGGCTTCCGGATCCCGGACGCCGGCCTGACCTGCGTCGCCGGCGTGGGATCCGTGGCGTGGGACAGGTTGTTCAGCGGACCCCGGCCGGCTGAGTTGCATCCCTTTCCCGAAATCGTTGGTGGGAGGCACTGCGCGGTGTCCACGCCCGGCGACCTGCTGTTTCATATCCGAGCCGTGCAGATGGATCTCTGCTTCGAGCTCGCCGGTCAGATCGTGAACCGGCTGCGTGGCAAAGTCAGCGTCGTCGACGAGGTCCACGGCTTCAAGTACTTCGACGAACGCGACCTGCTCGGTTTCGTTGACGGGACCGAGAATCCCAGCGGCCAGGCCGCGTTCGAAGCCGTGACTGTCGGCAGCGCTGACACGGCCTTCGCGGGGGGGAGCTACGTGGTCGTGCAGAAGTACCT